>JAFQHB010000014.1 GCA_017398165.1 Bacillota bacterium | reverse complement strand
CCACTCCATAATCCCGTTCATTATCCATCTCCCTGATACAGCTCAACGCAAATATGCGTTTGCATAACATATAATAGCATATTTATGCGTGAATAGCAATGTTTTACAATAAGAAAAGGTAAAAAGCAAAGGATAAAAATTGCTGTTACTGCTTTGGTTTCGACAATATCAAAAGCGCCGCATCAGGCCGATAACACGCCCCAGCACCTCGCATTCACGTGTAATGATGCTGGACATTTCCGAGTTCGCAGGCTCCAGACGAAAATAACCGTTTTCCTTATAAAAATATTTGACGGTAGCGCTGTCCTCGATCAGGATGGCAGCTATCTCGCCGTTGCGTACTATGGGTGTTTTTTCGACGATTATCAGGTCGCCGTTCAGGATACCGGCCTCGATCATACTCTCGCCACGGACACGCAGCATAAAAAGCTGCTTATTGGAATTGAGGAAATCCAGCGGCAGGGGGAATACATCCTCGATCTGCTCCTCGGCAAAAAGCGGTTGACCGGCAGCAATAGCACCCAGCAACGGCACCTCGGCCATCTCTTTGTTGCTGATATCCTCAAAATATTCATTTTCGTGCGGCATCTGTGTGTGCTGAAAATCAACTATCTCCAATGCACGCTGTTTGGAGGAGTTGCGTTTGATGTATCCCTTATCCTCGAGCGTCTTCAGATGGGAATGGACGGTAGCCGGCGATTTCAGGCCGACAGCCTCACATATCTCGCGCACAGTAGGCGGGTAGCCATTGTTCTGCAGAGTCTGTTTGATATATTCCAAAACGGATGCCTGTCTGTCACTAAGGTCGATGTATTTCATATGAATGCTCCTTGAAGTGAGTTTTTTATGCAAATAGACGTATATAATTATCTGAATATATAATAGCACATCATACCGCAAAATGCAAACGAATGTTCGAAAAAAAACTTGACATCAGAACATTTGTTCGTTATAATTAAAACACGAAGCACGAACAAATGTTTGCAGGGGTGTTTGATATGAAAAATCATACTAATAAAAACCGTAAACGCCGTATCAGATGGAGCAGGGTATTTGTACTGCTGGCTGTTTTTGTCCTGATGATGTCCTGGGCTATCAATGCCTTTGCGGATTCTGATGAGGCATACGATTGTGCATATATCGTTATTCACTCCGGTGATACTATGTGGGATCTGATACAGGAGGTCAATCCTGATTACCACGGTGATATGAATGCCGCAATTTATGAGACTTGCAAGCTGAACGATATGGATTCGGCAGCACTGCGTGCAGGGCAAAGTATTCTGATACCAAGACTGCCCTAAGGTGATTAGCCGGAGAAATAAATTTTGCTGCCCTTGGCAGGAAACCATCATCCATAACCAGAATTATTGTGTGTTTGACCGTGCATTGTTAATATAACAGCGATGCACGGTGTAATATCATTTATTCCGGGCAGGGCAGGTGTTATTTTGAATTTTCTGATAATTGATTTGGAAACGACTGGGCTAAGTGCTCAAACCGATGAGATAATTGAGATAGGTGCCGTTAAGGTCATTGATAATGAAATCACAGATAGCTTTCAAACCTTTGTGATGCCGCGGTGCCCGCTGCCTGATGAAATCTCAGAACTTACCGGCATCACACCGGATATGCTGTTCGGTGCGCCGGATCTGACGCAAGCGATAGCGGATCTGCAGTCTTTTGCCGGGGATATCTGCTATTGGGTGGCCCACAATAAGGGTTTTGAAGCAGCTTTCCTGGATCCGTTATTGGATTTTCGGCCGATGTGGCTTGATTCTATCGATATGGCCAAAATTGCCGATCCTGTATCACGCTATTTTCGGCTTGCTTACCTGGCTGAGAAATATCAGATCGAACATACCGAGGTGCATCGTGCGCTTGGCGATGCGATGGCTACTGCACAGCTTTTTTTGCGGCTTTGTGATATATTCCAGGAATTGACTGATGATATCTGGCGTGATTTTCTGCAGATCGCGGCGGGTGTATCAGCACCGCTGACCGATCTTTTACTGTATCTGCAGACCAAACGCTCATCCCGACCTGCTGTATGGACGGACGAAGCGTTGAACGGTTGGGCCTCGGCGGATTTTTGCGGCTGCGATACAGAACCAAATCGTTCTTATCAGCTGCCGCTGCAAAAGATAGGAAGATTTTTTGATGAATTGCCGTCTGATACCTATGAAAAGCGTGCCGAGCAGATAGAGATGTCCCAGATGGTGGCCAATGCTTTTAATCAGCATCAGGTATTGCTGGCCGAGGCCGGTACCGGTACGGGCAAAAGCCTGGCATATCTGCTGCCGTCAGTCCTCTTTGCCAGGGGCAGTAATCAACAGGTTATCATCAGTACCAATACCATCAATCTGCAGGAACAGCTGTTATCCAAGGATATTCCTTTGCTGAGGCAGGAGCTTGATGAGAATTTTTCGGCGGTGGTTCTGAAAGGGCGTTCCAATTATCTTTGCCTGCGTAAATGGGAGTATATGAAGCGCGAGGCTGATGAAGCTACACTGCCGCTTTTTCTGCGTATCGCTCATTGGCTGCATTTCACCGCGACAGGTGATTTCAGCGAAATGAATCTGTGGGATAAAGAGAACGAGATCCTGCAAAAGATGAATGCGGCCAATGAATCGTGCATCAATTTTAATTGCCGCTTCAGCCACAAAAAGTGCTTTGTAACGCGTGTGCGTCAGGCTGCACAGTCTGCGGATATCATTATCGTTAATCACTCCCTGCTGCTGACAGCCAGCACTGCCGAGGAGGAATGCGGTACCGTATTGCCATGCGTTAATAATATCATTATTGATGAGGCACATCAGTTGGCGGCGGTAGCGCAGAGACAGTTTTCGCAGGAGTTTTCGGAGCAAAAGATCGATAATATTATCGGCAGATTATGGCAGCGCGCGCACCCGTACGAGCTGCTGCAGAAAGTTAAAAAGATACCCAATAGTCAGGAAATGGCAGATCTGCTTCAAAAGCTGATTGATGCCTATCAGGAGGTCAAGCCAGCCGCGAGGGTTTGGACGCAGCTCAGCAATTCCTTCTTTTACTCCAAAAGCTATGCCGATCAGAGATACCTGCGTATTGACCGGCAGCGTAACAATGCGTCTGTCTGGCAGCCGCTGGAGGATGCGTTATCCAATCTCTATTTTGCGCTGCGGCAGTTGAGCAAGGCCTTGGGCAAATTACTTTCTGAGATCAGTGAGGCCAATGATCCATATTTTTCTGTTGATGCGGTCGCAGCGTTCCAATCTGTAAAGGCGCGTATGGGAGAGCTGTTATTGACGGCTCAATGCATTATTGATGGGCGCAATACCGAAACCGATGAGGAATGTGTCGTCTGGCTGGAGAAAGCATGGCAATGGTATGCCGGGGAACGGCGGGAGTATCTGCAGTGGTGGGTGGCTCCTAATGATATCCGCCCGATACTCAATCGTAATCTGTACGCGGGTAAAGATGCGATAATCTTCACCTCTGCTACAATGACCAATAACAGTTTTACCTATTTTATCAAAGAATTGGGGTTGGATCATCAGGAATTGCCGATTGCCAGCGGCGTTTTGCCGTCTCCTTTCGATTATCGGCATAATTCTATGCTGCTGCTGGCCAATGATATCGGTGATTACACACAGACCAGTTCTCTGGCCATATTGCAGCAGGTGGCCGATGCTGTTTATAAGCTGACACGAGCCGCGCACGGCAGGACTTTAGTGCTTTTTACGTCTTATCAGCAGCTAAACGGTGTTTACGATCTGCTTGCCCCGATGCTGCGTGATACTGATATCAAGCTGTTGGCGCATGGCCGCTCCGGCAGCCGCAGTGCTATTATTGACGCGATGAAAAAACAACCGAACACCTGTATTTTGGGTGTCAGCAGCTTTTGGGAGGGTGTAGACGTCAAGGGTGACAGTTTATCGCTGTTGATTATTGTACGTCTGCCTTTCTCGCCACCTGATACCCCGGTTTTGGAAGCAAAGTTTGAATCTATCAAAAAGCAGGGGGGTAATCCTTTCCGTGATTACAGTCTGCCGCAGGCGATCATCCGCTTCAAGCAGGGCTTTGGCCGTCTGATACGCAGCAAGACGGATAAAGGTGTATGCTGTGTCCTCGATCAGCGTATCTGGAACAAGAAAAGCTATGGTCATATGTTTGTGAAGGCACTGCCAGAAATGCCGGTGTATTGCTGCAGTACGGATCAGATGGCGGAGCGGGTGAGGGCATATCTGGCTGACGGCGAAAATATTGCGGATTGATAATATCTCGCGGACAAGGAACATTTTTGAGCCTGACGGTATATAT
>JAFQHB010000179.1 GCA_017398165.1 Bacillota bacterium | reverse complement strand
TATGACGGCGACGGTGGATTCGCTGCCCTTGATCGCGGCCAGTGTGATGTCGAAAAAGCTGGCGGCCGGGGCGCAGGTGATAGTGCTGGACGTAAAATACGGCAGTGGAGCCTTTATGCCTGATGCGGCGAGTGCCGAGCGGCTGGCGGCACTGATGGTGAAGATCGGGCGTTATAACCGGCGCAAGGTATCGGCAGTAATATCGGCGATGGACAGCCCGCTGGGTCAGACTGTCGGCAACGCATTGGAGGTAGTGGAGGCAGCCGAGGTGCTGCAGGGCGGCGGTGCGGCCGATTTGCGGCGGCTCTCTCTGCTGCTGGCGGGCGAGATGCTGTATCTGGGCGGCATCGCTGCCAGCCGTGAGGACGGTTTTCACCGGGCCGAGGCGGAATTGACCTCCGGCCGGGGCTGGCAGAAGTTCCTGCAGATGGTGGCGGCGCAGGGCGGCGATACTGCACCGCTGCAGGACGACAGCCTGATGCAGGCCAAGTATGTGCTGAAGATCGGGGCGACCGAGAGCGGCTTTGTGACGGCTCTCTCTGCTGCCGGGGCGGCAGAGCTGGTGCAGCGGCTGGGTGCCGGGCGTGAGCGGGTAGAGGATGATATTGACCCGCAGGTGGGCATACGCTTCCTGAAACGTCCGGGGGATGCGGTGGCTGTGGGTGAGACTATGGCTATCGTTTATGCCAATGACGTGACGGTTGGCGCTGCTGTAGGGCGTGATCTGCTGCAGGTGGTGCAGATAGCCGATGTGCCGCCGCGGGCAGTACCGCTGGTTTATGGCATTGTGGATGGTGCGGAGTTTATCAGCGGGGACAACCTGCCGGTGTGAGGTTTTTTTGGTAGGTAGGCAAGTTGCATTACGCCGGCCTGGCTGCCTGTAAGGGAGGATTGTGCTATGGAAAGTGAAACGATGGGTACGGTGGTATCTGCTGCGAAGCAGTGGTGGTTGAAAATCAATACCAAACCAATGCGTATGCACGTTTTGGACGGTGCGATTTTCCCGCATATTATCAAGGTCAGTTATGCGCTGGATGGCAAGGAGTACTTTTGCCGGAAATGGATCAGCGCGGGTGGTTATGTGCCGCCGGTGGGTAGTACGGTAAAGGTCTGTTATCATAAGGACAGGCCATCCAAAGCAAGTGTCAAGATATAATTTTTTCAAAAATCCTGAGTGTTTACGGGCATTCAGGATTTTTGCTTATCCTTGCCTGTAAAGCCTATGAAGCTGCTTTTCGTGCAGCGTTTAGTGCTGTGCGTACGCATATGGTAAATACTTTCAATGAAAGGGAGGCAAGGCGCCCCGACAGGGGCGGAAGTGTCCGCCTGCCTGTACGCGAATGAGTGTACTCGTTAGGGTGTAAGGGCAGCGGGGTGACCGGGACTCCCGAGTGTGGTACCGCTCACCCCCAAAAAAAGTATTGTGGTGCAGTAAAAAAGAGCCATCCCCTTAGGCTGAACGCCGGGAGATGGCTCTTGATTTTTTGCGCTTTGATGCTGTTCTGTGCCAGCAGGTTGTTTTAGTTACGCAGGCTGTGGATGGGCGCAGGGATACGGCCACCGCGGGCAACGAATTCTGCTGCGCTTTCCGGGTGGACAGGCTGCACCGGGCCGCTGCCCAGCAGGCCGCCGAATTCTACCACATCGCCGACTTGCTTACCGGGGGCGGGGATGATGCGTACTGCGGTAGTCTTCTGGTTGATCATACCGATAGCACCCTCATCCGCAATGATGGCGGATATGGTGGATGCCGGGGTGTTGCCGGGGACGACGATCATATCCAGACCGACCGAGCAAACGCAGGTCATAGCCTCCAGCTTATCGAGGGTCAGCACACCTTTGGATACGGCAGCGATCATACCGGCATCCTCGCTGACCGGGATGAACGCACCGGACAGACCGCCGACGTAAGAGCTGGCCATTACGCCGCCTTTTTTCACTGCGTCATTGAGCAGTGCCAGTGCGGCGGTGGTGCCGTGGGTGCCGCAGCACTCCAGACCCATTTCCTCCAGAATCTGGGCAACGCTGTCGCCGACAGCAGGGGTAGGAGCCAGAGAAAGGTCTACGATACCGAAGCGGGTATCCAGACGGCGGCTGGCTTCCTGTGCTACCAACTGACCCATACGGGTGACTTTGAAGGCAGTTTTCTTGATAGTCTCGGCAACGACGCCGAAATCCTGACCTTTGACCTTCTCCAGCGCGTATTTCACTACACCGGGGCCGGAAACGCCGACATTGATAACGGTCTCGGGCTCGCCAACGCCGTGGAAGGCGCCGGCCATAAAGGGGTTGTCCTCCGGGGCGTTGCAGAAAACCACCAGCTTGGCACAGCCGAAGCCGGCACGGTCGGCAGTACGCTCGGCCAACTGCTTGATTACCTCGCCCATCTGGCGGACGGCATCCATATTCATACCGGCCTTGGTAGTGCCGATATTGACCGAGCTGCAGACGCGCTCGGTAACGGCCAGAGCCTCGGGGATGGCGGCGATCAGTGCGGCGTCGCCTTTGGTGTAGCCTTTGTGTACCAGGGCGGAGAAGCCGCCGAGGAAGTTGACGCCGGTATTGATAGCGGCACGGTCAAGCGTCTGGGCGATCTTGACACAGTCTTCTGCGGTGAAGGGATTGGCCAGAATCGAGATGGGAGTCACCGAGATACGTTTGTTGACGATCGGGATGCCGTATTCCAGCTCAATATCCTCACCGGTACGCACCAGATTGGCGGCCTTGGTGGTGATTTTGTCATATATTTTGCGGCAGACGGTGTTGATATCATCGCCGGCGCAATCCAGCAGCGAGATGCCCATTGTGATGGTGCGGACATCCAGATGCTGGTCGTCCACCATTTTGATGGTTTCCAGAATATCGCTGTGAACGAGCTTGCTCATATTGCATATCTCCTTTATCAGGCGTGTTTTTAGATGCGGTGCATGGCGTTGAATACGTCTTCATGCTGTACGTGGATGGTATAGCCGTTTTCTTCGCCGTGTTTTTGCAGGTCTGCGGCCATCTGCCGGTATTCGCCGGTGATTTTTTCGGTGTCGATCAGCATAAACATAGCAAAGATGTTGTCGCTCATAATGGTCTGGGAAATATCCAGAATGTTGGCGCCGTAGCCGGACACGATCTTGGTGACATTATATATGATGCCCTGTTTGTCCTGGCCCAGGACGGTAACGATTGCACGCATAGTAGGTACCTCCGATGGTTTTATTAGGTGATTTAGTATCTATCTATTATACAATAAAAATTGGTATTATGCAATCGAAATTATTGTAATATTAGCGGTATTTGCTATTCTCTGCGGGAATTTTTGCATAGATAGCACCGGGGTATTTGCTATAAATCCTGTATGTAAAATCAGTTGGCAATCGTGCGGCATCCGTGCTATAATTATAATAGTCTACTGTGGAATAATAAGCAGTACAGAGCAAAGGCACAAGGAGCATAAAGTGAAAGAAAGCAACGTAATGAATTTGGATTGGCGGCAGACTGATGCTGTGATATTTGATATGGATGGTACGCTGGTGGATTCGATGCAGTATTGGATCGCACTGCCGGTGGAGTGGTTTGAATCGCGCGGATTGGCAGTGCCGGGGGATCTGGCGGCGCAGCTCGGGATGATGCACCTGCGGCAGGCCGCGACATATTTTGTGCAGCAATACAGCCCGCAGGAAGATTCGGAGGATACGTATCAGGAATTGCTGACCCGTATGGACAAACACTATGCCGAGGATATTCCGCTGCTGAGTGGTGTGCGGGAGTTTTTGGCGGCGCTGCGGACAGCGGGCAAGCGTACCTGTATTGCCACAATGACCGACCGTTCGCAGGTGGAGATAATGCTGCGGACACACGGCTTGGGGGAATATTTTGATTTCATCACCACCACGCCGGAGGTCGGCAGGGGCAAGGACTGTCCGGATATTTACCTGCAGGCGGCGGAGAAATTCGGCCTGCCGCCGGAGCGGGTGGCGGTTTTTGAGGATTCCCGCGTGGCGGCGGCGACGGCGCTGGCTGCCGGATTCGGCGTGGTCGTGATGCGTAAGGAAGGTATGGATTACAGTGCGCTGGCCGGTATGGGGCGCAGCCTGTCGTTTATTGATGATTTTTGCAATTTGGCGGTGACGGAATAATTTAACATCAGGGATGTTGAAAAGAGCACGCCAATATGTTAAAATATTAAGGCCATCTGCTGAAATACAGTCAGGCGGCAAATAAACTGCTAAGAACACAATACGGCCGAATATCCGGCCGGGAGGAGGCAAAAAACAATGGTTGAACTGAAAGGTACTCAGACAGAGAAAAATTTGCAGACTGCGTTTGCCGGTGAGTCTCAGGCTCATACCAAGTATCGCTATTATGCTGCACAGGCAAAGAAAGAGGGCTACGTACAGATCGCTAATATCTTTGAGGAGACTGCTGCCAACGAGAAGGAGCACGCCAAGATCTGGTTTAAGCTGCTGCACAACGATGCTGTGCCGGATACTATGACCAACCTGCGTGACGCTGCTGACGGCGAGAATTACGAGTGGACTGAGATGTACGATGAATTCGCCAAGACTGCCCGCGAGGAAGGTCTGCACCAGGTTGCAGCACTTTTCACCGCTGTTGGCAAGATTGAGAAAGAGCACGAGGAAAGATACCGCAAGCTGCTGGCCAATATCGAGCAGGGTATTGCTTTCGCACGTGAGGGCGAGACTGTATGGATCTGCCTGAACTGCGGCCATATCCATCGTGGCCCCAAGGCACCCCAGCTGTGCCCCGTCTGCAAACATCCCCAGGCTTACTTCGAGATCCGCGCAGAAAACTACTAATCTGAAATTTTTACTCCAAACATCAAGCAGGGTCGGCCATCGTGTCGGCTCTGCTTTTTGATGCACTGAAATAAAAAAGGGCGGCTGCCGCACCGATAATCTGGTGGTGCGGCAGCTGCCTGTTTTAGTTTTAATGAATTGTGTTACGCCGTATATTGTGCGATATACTGCCCGAGGAATACCGCCAAATATCAGCATTTTGATTACCGGGCGAAGTAATCAACACCGGCTTTGAAGATGTACTGTTCCTTGTTGCCGGGGACGTTTTTGAAGATATTGCTGCCGGCACGTTCGCTGTGACCCATCTTGCCGAGGATGCGGCCATCCGGGCTGCAGATACCCTCGATAGCCTGTACCGAGCCGTTGGGGTTGGCGGGTGTCTGCATAGTCGGGTTGCCTGCCAGATCGACATACTGCATACAGATCTGGCCGTTCTCACGCAGCTTCTGCAGGTCGGCCGCACCTGCGACGAATTTGCCTTCGCCGTGGGATACCGCGATAGTATGCAGATCGCCTACGTTGGTATAGGCCAGCCAGGGGGATTTGACGCTGGCGATGCGGGTCTGCACCAGCATACTCTGGTGGCGGCCGATGTTATTAAAGGTAAGAGTCGGGCTGTCGGGCTTCATATCGCAGATCTCGCCATAGGGCAGCAGACCCAGCTTGATGAGTGCCTGGAAGCCGTTGCAGATGCCCAGCATCAGGCCGTCGCGTTTTTGCAGCAGCTCCATAATGGCTTCTTTCAGACGGGGATTGCGGAAGAAAGCGGCGATGAATTTACCGCTGCCGTCCGGCTCGTCGCCGCCGGAGAAGCCGCCCGGCAGCATTACGATCTGGCTGCGGCGGATAGCGGCCTCCAGACGATCTACCGAGTCTTCTACCATAGATTGTGTCAGGTTGCCGATTACGCAGGTCTCGGTGATGGCGCCGTATCGCTCAAACTGACGGGCAGTATCGTATTCGCAGTTGGTGCCGGGGAAGAGCGGCAGCAGCACGCGCGGATGTGCCACGGTGATCTGCGGGCGATGCGTGGCGCGCTCGGTATAGCTGAATGCCTCGGCAGTGCCGGCGGCGGGGGCAGCGGTGGGGAATACCGACTCCAGCGTGCCCTGCCATGCGGCCAGCAGATCGGCCAGCGGGATAGTCTCGCCGTTGATGGTGATATCGGTGGCTTCGGTAATGACGCCGACCTGGACAGCACCTGCCGGTGCCTCGGTATCAGCGGGCAGCTCCAGCAGGATAGCGCCGTGATTCTGGGCAAAGATATCCTCGGCGGCGGTGAAGGCGGAATTGAAAGCAAAGCCTACGTTGTTGCCAAAGCACATCTTGGTAACGGCCTCGGCAATACCGCCGTAGCCCAGTGCCTGGGCAGCGTGCAGACTGCCGGAATCAGCCAGTGCGTATACGGCATCGAAAACAGCGCGCAGCGAGGCAAAATCAGGTGTCTTTTCAGCGGTATAGGCGGGCTTCAGCAGCCAGACCTTATCACCGGCGTGTTTGAATTCCGGTGTGACGATCCGGCTGGCGGGGCGTACGCCGACTGCGAAGCTGACCAGCGTAGGAGGAACATCAATATTCTCAAAAGAGCCGGACATACTGTCTTTGCCGCCGATAGCTGCCAGACCCAGCTCGAGCTGAGCCTCCAGCGCACCCAGCAGAGCGGCCAGCGGCAGACCCCAGCGCTCTTTATCCTGACCCAGCTTGGGGAAGTACTCCTGGAAGGTCAGCCACAGGCGTTTGTAATCGAGGCCGGCGGCAGCCAGCCTGGCTACCGAATCAACGACGGCGTACATAGCACCGTGATAGGGGCTGGCGGCGGAGAGATAGGGCTCGAAGCCGTATGCCATCAGCGATGTGGTGTCAGTCTCGCCTTTTAATACCGGCAGCTTGGCTGCCATATAGGGGGTAGGGGTGAGCTGGCGTGCGCCGCCGTAGGGCATAGTGACGGTACCGGCGCCGATGGTGCTGTCGAATCGCTCCACCAGACCTTTCTGGGAGCATACGTTGAGATCGGCCATACAGCCCAGGAACTGCTCGCGGCGGGTCTTGCCCTTGGCCGGGTAGGCCAGCGGCAGGGTATTCAGATCAGGAGCCTTGGCCAGAGCCTCGGTGTGCTTGGGTGCGCCGTTGGAATTGAGGAAATCGCGCGAGAGATCGACGATACGGCGGCCGCGCCAGGTCATACGCATACGCGGCTCGGACACTACATCGGCTACCTTGACGGCCTGCAGGTTCTCGGCCAGAGCAGCGGCCAGGAACTTCTCCTCATCAGCGGCGGCGACTACTACCGCCATACGCTCCTGCGATTCGGAGATCGCCAGCTCGGTGCCGTCCAGACCTTCGTATTTCTTCGGTACTTTATCAAGGTCGATCATCAGACCGTCGGCCAGCTCGCCGATGGCTACACTGACGCCGCCAGCGCCGAAATCATTACAGCGCTTGATCATACGGGTGACTGCGGGATCACGGAAAAGACGCTGGATCTTGCGCTCCTCCAGCGGGTTGCCTTTTTGTACCTCGGCCCCGCAGGAAAGCAGACTTTCGGCGGTATGGCTCTTGCTGGAGCCGGTGGCACCGCCGCAGCCATCACGGCCGGTAGAGCCGCCCAGCAGGATGATGACGTCTCCTGCGGCAGGGCGTTCACGCACTACGTTTTCGGCCGGGGCAGCACCGATGACGGCGCCGATCTCCATACGCTTGGCCATATAGCCGGGGTGATAAATTTCGTTCACCAGGCCGGTAGCCAGACCGATCTGGTTGCCATAGGAGGAATAGCCGGCAGCGGCGGTGGTAACGATCTTTTTCTGCGGCAGCTTGCCGGGCAAAGTCTCGGAAAGCGGAACCAGCGGATCGGCCGCGCCGGTAACGCGCATCGCCTGATATACATAGACACGGCCGGACAACGGATCGCGGATAGCACCGCCCAGACAGGTGGCAGCACCGCCGAAAGGCTCGATCTCGGTCGGGTGGTTGTGTGTTTCGTTTTTGAACATCAGCAGCCAGTCTTCTTCTGCGCCGTCGACTTCCACTTTGACGCGGACGGAGCAGGCATTGATCTCTTCGGATTCATCCAGATCCTGCAGAATGCCGGCGGCCTTCAGATGGCGGGCGGCGATGGTGCCGATATCCATCAGGCAGATGGGCTTGGCCTGTCTGCCCAGCTCGGCCTTGATGTGCAGGTATTTATCGTAGGACTTCTGCATATAGTCGGCTTCGATCTCGGGATCACAGATGGTGGTGAGGAAGGTGGTATGGCGGCAATGATCGGACCAGTAGGTATCGATCAGGCGGATCTCGGTGATGGAGGGGTCTTTGCCTTCCTCGGTAAAGTAGCTGCGGCAGAAAGCGATATCATCAAAATCCATCGCCAGACCGAGGTCACGGCGCAATTCTTCCAGCGCGGCGTCATCCAGATTGCGGAAACCATCCAAAATGGCAACGTCGGCCGGCTCGGGGTATTCCTCGGTCAGTGTTGCCACCGGCTCCAGCGATGCCTCGCGCGATTCTACCGGGTTGATATAGCTGGCCTTGATAAGGGCTACGTCCTCATCGGTCAGGTCGCCTTCCAGAATATAGACACGGGCATAGCGCACCAGCGGGCGTTCTTTTTGTGTCAGCAGCTGGATGGACTGGCTGCAGGAATCAGCACGCTGATCATACTGGCCGGGCAGGAATTCGGTGGCGAAAATACGTGCCCCGGGTACATCCGGCAGGGTATCGTAGATATTATCCACCGGCGGCTCGGCAAAGATGGTAGCCGATGCGGCTGCCAGATCTTCGGCATCCAGACCCTGCACGTCATAGCGCTCAATGATGCGGACGTTTTGCAGTGCGGTGATCTGCAGGTGGGTGCGGATATTCTCGATCACCGGGCGGGTGGGCGCGAATTCCGGTTTTTTCTCGACGTAAATGCGATAAACCTGATTATTCATATAGGCATTCTCCTTCGCTATTATAATTATGAACAAGGGTGATGCACACACGGCTGAGATCATCAGATCGTCGATTCGGGCATCAGACTCGGGCATCATAAATATCAGCATTGTGCTATGTACAGATACGTGCCGATACTTGCGGATAATTACAGGTATCGTGCGTTAATGCACACACAATGTCAATATATATTATATATTAACGAACTGTGAACTGCAAGGTTTATTGAATGTTTATTATGAGGTTTCGTATAAAGCCGTCAGGTTTTTTTTGGGGGTAATACTATGCTTGCTTTTTCACGCTGCTACGTACTGTGGGCTGGTATCGGTGCTGTGCCGGTCTGTCTGATCGGGAGAGCATACCGGGGCTGTGTGGCGGTAAAAAAGCACCGACAGCGGTATTGCGAGCCGCAGTCGGTGCTTTTTCGGTTTGATTTGGCGGCATCATAAGCGCGCCAGGATTTGCTTTTTGTAGGTCAGAAAGTCTGCCGTCAGGCTGAAATCGGTGCTGCGCGGGCGGGGATGACGGATGATTATCTCATCGGTGATGCGCCCGGGGCTGCCGGTGAGCAGGTAAATACGGTCGGAGAGCAGGATGGCCTCATCGATATCGTGCGTGATGAAAAAGGTAGAGAGCCGGATGTGCTCCATAACGTCGAGATACCAGCGGTGGATTGAGCTTTTCGTCAGTGTGTCGAGGGCGGAAAAAGGCTCATCCAGCAGGGCTACATCCTGCGAGAAGAGATAGGTACGCAGCAGGGCTGCCCGCTGGCGCATACCGCCGGATAGCTGGGCGGGATATTGCTGCTCGGTGCCTGGCAGGCCGAATTCATCAAACATAGCCGAGGCGTGGGCACGGGCGGTTTTTTTATCCTCGCCGCGCAGCAGCAGGGGCAGGGCGACGTTATCCTGTATCGTGCGGTAGGGCAGCAGCAGATCTTTTTGCAGCATATAGCTGACGTGGCCGGGCCGGCCGGTGACATCCCGGCCATCCAGCAGTATCCGGCCGCTATCCGGCTGCATCAGGCCGGATATTATATTAAAGAGAGTGCTTTTGCCGCTGCCGCTGATGCCCAGCAGGCAGACCAGCTCGCCCTCGTGCAGGGTGATGGAGATATCCTGCAGTATTGGGCGGCCGTCAAAGCTCTTGCTGACGTGGCACACCTCCAGCTTGGTGGGTGTTGTCATATCAGGCCTCGGGCAGGTAATCGTTGGTGAAGCCGGCGTCGATAGCCAGCTCGCCGTCGGTCAGGTCGTTATCGTTGAGCCATTCGTAGTAGGCAGCCCAGCGATCGGCATCAAATTCGCCCCAGCGGTCGACATCGGCGGCATAACGGTCGGCCAGATAATCCTGGCTGGCGTAGACCAGCGCAGCATTGCTTTGCAGCTCGGGTGCGGCCTCCATCAGGATATCGGCGGCCTCGTGCGGGTTTTCGATAGCGTATTCGTAGCCACGGCTGAGGGCAGAGATAAAGGCTTTGGCTGTCTCGGGCTGCTGCTGCAGGAAATCATTACCGGCGATGATGACCGGGGTGTAGAAATCAAATACGGGGTCGATATCGGCGAATGCGAAGTAATCGGTAGGCAGACCGGCAGTCTCGCAGGCGATACCGGCCCAGGCGTAGAATACCCAGATAGCATCGACCGACTGGCTGGAGAGTGCGGAAACCTCATCGGTGACGGTGGAGGGTATCAGCTCTACCTTGGAGAAATCGCCGCCATCGGCAGCCATCACCTGGCTGATAGTGGCCTGCTCGACAGCCATATCCCAGGTGGCGTATTTGTGGTCTTCCAGACCGCGGGGGGTAGCCATACCCTCGCCCTGGCGGGAGATGATGCCGGAGGTATTGTGCTGGATGACGGCAGCTACCGCAGTGACCGGCAGCGGATCATCACCGGCCAGTGCCGGAGCCAGCGAATCCTGGAAGGACACGCCGAATTGTGCCTTGCCGGAGCCTACCAGCACCTCGGCGCCGTCCTCCGGCGGCTGTACTACCTCTACCTCCAGCCCGGCATCGGCGAAGTAGCCGTTGGCCATAGCTACATAGAGGCCGGTATGGTTGGTGTTGGGAGTCCAATCCAGTACGAAAGTGATTTTCTCGGTATTGTCGTCGGTATTCGGCGCGGTGGTATCGCCGCAGGCTGTCAGCCCCAGAGTGAGGGTGAGCGCCAGCGCGGCTGCGGCGCAGCGGGTCAGTTTCTTCATAATATATCTCCTCCTGATATATCTCGTCTTGATTTGAGAAATTAGATTTGAGCAAACTATGCAGGGATTGGGGTTATGCTTTTTTCTGTTCGTTATCCTGCAGGCGGCGGTAAGGCATACATTTGCGCTCGGCCAGATCGACCAGTGCCATCAGCAGCAGTGATATGGCGGATATCAGCAGGATAACAGCGAACATCTTGTCGAAGGCAAAGGCTTTCTTGACGCGCGTCATATAGACACCCAGCCCGCCGAAGCCGCCCAGCCACTCGCTGATGACAGCGCCCACCACCGAATAAGCGGCGGCGATGCGCAGAGCCGAGAAAAACTGCGGCAGAGCGGAGGGAAACTTGATATAGCGGAATATCTGCCAACGCCCCGCACCCATCGAGCGCAGCAGACCGATGGCATCCTGATCGGCACTGCGAAAGCCATCCAGCAGGCCGACAGTGACCGGGAAGAACGTCACCAGCACGATCAGAATGATCTTGGGCGTCATCTCGTAGCCGAACCACAGCACCAGCAGCGGTGCGATAGCTACCGTAGGCACTGTCTGGGTGATGACCAGTATGGGGTAAAAGGCGCGGTAGAGTACTTCGCAGGTATCCATCAGCACCGCAAAGATGAAGCCGGTGAGCACGCCGAGTGCCAGGCCGATGAATGCCTCCTGCAGGGTAATGACGGAGTGCTGCCAGAGCAGTGTGCGCTCCTGGATGAATGCCTGCACCACCTGTACCGGCGAAGGCAGCATATAGCCCGGCACCAGACCGCAGGAGCTGACCAGCTGCCAGACGGCCAGCAGCAGCATCACCGCCGCCAGGGCTGGGATGCTGCGTTTGGCGGCCCGGGCGCTGCCCTTAGTCCTGATGGTGTTTGGTGACTTTTTTATCAATGGTCAGGATCTCTCCTTCCGGCTGGTAGACCACCTTGATATAGGCGGATACCTTGGGTGCGCCGGCACGGATGGCGATATGCTGGCATTCCTTGACGATATCCATAAGCTGATCGTAATCATCGCCCTCGATAGCTGTCTCGAAAGGGCCGACGTAATAATTCAGGCCGGTGCTCCTGATATAGTCGATGACCTCGTCTACGATGCGTACCAGCTCTTCGTCATTGGATGCTGCGGGCAGGGTCTGGATAGCGACACTTGCTTTCATTGTGACATTCCTCCGTTTGCTTGGTAAAATTTGCTGAAAACTTTGTCATATGTGATCACAATAATAGATATGTAATAAAAAATGCCCACACCGGTCATCCCGGCGCAGGCATCTGAGATACATCATCAAAATCACCATATTGCCTGATAGAGCGGCAACAGCGTGATTTATAAATAACGTAAAAAATATGCTCCCTACGCTGGCATGATCCAGATCAGGTTCAAGGGTCGCGGAAGTATCCGCCTCTCAGCCCGTCAATTCGGACTCCCCATTTTTTATCAGCACCAATATACACCCATCGGGTGCGGTTTGTCAAGGGGGAAATGTGTGTGTTGGTGTTGGCAGGCTGTCCGCTGTGGGAGGGAGTGTCCGCTCTGGGGATACGGTGGATGCATCGCGCCAATATATTTATCAAGTCTGTGTAAATTCTTGGTTGTATTTATGTGCCGGATGTTGTATAATTTTTATATGAAGCCTTAATATGGGACTGGCACAGCGCTTTACGGCGGCTGCAAAAGGCCGCTTTGACAGCATAAAAACAAAACAGTATAAATATGAGGAGTTGATTTGAGATGAGCTATTCAGTACAGAACATCCGTAACGTCTGTCTGCTGGGACACAGCGGCAGCGGCAAGACCGCCCTGGCCGAGAGCCTGCTTTTTATGACGGACGCCATCGCCCGTATGGGGCGTGCCGCCGACGGCAACACTGTATGCGACTTTGATCCCGAGGAGACCAGACGCCAGATATCTTTGTCTACCGCAGTTGCACCGCTTGATTTCAAGGGCTGCCGCATCAATCTGCTGGATACCCCCGGCGCATTTGATTTCTCCGGCGAGGTAATGGAGGCGCTGCGTGCCGCCGATGCCGCTATCATCGTCTGCTCGGCCAAGGACGGTATCTCTGTCGGTCTGGAGAAAGCCTGGAAGTATTGCGAAGAGCGCAATATGCCCCGCTTTATCTACATTTCCAAGACTGATGAGGACAACAGCGATTACAACGCTACCTTTGATGCTCTGCGTGAGCGTTTTGGCAAGAAGATCGCGCCGGTCGTCGTACCGATCTGGGATGAGAATAAAAAAGTTACCGGCATCATCGACGTACTGAACAAACGCGCCTACGAGATGCAGGATCTCAAGCGTGTTGAGATCGAAGTGCCTGCCGATAAAGAGGATGTTATCACTGAGTTTAACGACGCACTGAAAGAATCCGTTGCCGAGACCTCGGAAGAATTTATGGACAAGTTCTTTGAGGGTGAGGACTTTACATATGCTGAGATGATTTACGGCCTGCGCCAAGGTGTGCGCGACCTCAGCCTGTTCCCGGTATTGTGCGGCTCGGCTGTAAACTGTATGGGCTCACTGATGCTGATGGATTATATCTCCGATCTGCTGCCCAACCCGATGGAGGGCAACTATCACAAGGCTACCCGTGCTGACGGTGAGACCGAGGAATTCGTAGTATCCCCCGGCGGCGTACCTACCGCATTCGTATTCAAGACCGTATCCGATCAGTACGGCAAGTTCTCCTTTGTCAAGGTGCTTTCCGGCGTTATCACCCCGGATATGCCGCTGGTGAACTCCCGTACCGGCGCGACTGAGAAGCTGGGTCGCCTTTACACTATGTGCGGCAAGAAAACCGCAGAAGTCAAAGAGCTGAGCTGCGGCGATATCGGCGTTATTGCAAAGATGGAGAAAGTAAAGACCGGCGATACCCTGTGCGATCAGCGCAAAGTCGTCGCTTTGAAGAATATTCCCTTTGCCGAGCCGTGCTACTCGGTGGCTATCGTGCCCAAGACCCGCGGCCAGGAGGATAAGATCGCCCAGGGTCTGAACCGCCTGAATGAGGAAGATCCCAGCTTCAGCGTGGTTATGAATGCTGAAACTCACCAGATGGTGCTCTCCGGCGCCGGTGATATGCATATCGACGTACTGGTAAGCAAGCTCAAAACCCGCTTTAATGTCGAGGCCGAGCTGAAGCCCGTCCGTGTACCTTATCGTGAGAAGATCCGCAAGACCGTGCAGAAGCAGGGCCGTCATAAGAAGCAGACCGGCGGCAGCGGCCAGTTCGGTGATGTATGGATCCGCTTCGAGCCTAATTTTGAGCAGGAAGAAATGGTATTCGCCGAGGAGATCTTTGGCGGCTCGGTACCCAAGAACTTCTTCCCCGCAGTCGAGAAAGGTCTGCGTGAGGCCTGCGTACACGGCCCGCTGGCAGGCTATCCTGTGGTAAACCTGAAGGCTGTGCTGTATGATGGCTCTTATCATCCGGTAGACTCCTCCGAGATCGCCTTCAAGACCGCCGCACAGTTGGCTTATAAGGCCGCTATGCCCGAGGGCAACCCCGTCCTGCTGGAGCCCGTGGGCGAGCTGAAAGTCACCGTACCGGACAGCTATATGGGCGATATTATCGGCGATCTGAACAAACGCCGTGGCCGTGTAATGGGTATGGATCCGACCGATGACGGCAGCCAGGTGATTTCTGCCGAGGTACCGATGGCTGAGATGGGCAGCTATGCTATCGACCTGCGTGCTATGACGCAGAGCCGCGGCAGCTTTACCTTCCATTTCGTACGCTATGAGGATTGCCCTGCCCCGGCACAGGAGAAGGCTATCGCTGAGGCCAAAGCACTGGCTGAACAGTAAGCCGATATAGGCGTTATAAGAAACTGCATTATAACTGAATGAATTTTGACGGACGAGGGTGCGCTGTGCCTTCGTCCGTTTTTTATGTGGCTTTTGTGAGGTGGGGCTGTTGCGTTGTGCTATGGCAGGCATTGTGCTATAATGAGAACAGCGATGGAATAATTTACCCTGATGCGGGAAGGAGTGGGTGATAGTGAAAAGATTGGCTTTATTATTATCCGGGCTGCTGCTGTGTGTCGGTCTGGCGGGGTGCGGCGGCGATACCGGGGATGCCAAAAGCGGACTGACGCATGAGCAGCTTGGTCTGGTGGGTGTGGACAGTGTATCGCTGACCGACGGTGTGACCATCAATATAGATGCTGATGCGATGCGCGGCTTTTATTATGATCTGGCACAGGATATGCGCTGGGATTTCCTGCCGCATTTTGCCGGGGGCGAGGCGCCGCAGCAGGTGGAGGATTATATCTATCTGGTGCTGGCGGACGAGCTGGTGTGGAGCGATGGGTATAACATCGACAACGAAAAAACGCCGGACAGCCTGACGGCCGAATATGTCAGCGATTATATCCTGACGCATTTCGGTGTGCAGACAGATCAGCCGGAGGCAGGCTCGGTAGCACGGGTGGATTTTGACGGTGAGAAGTATGCTTATCCCGCCGGCTCGTGGTCGCTGCCGCCGCATTATGAGCTGAATTATCTGACGGTCAGCGGCTCGGAGGGTGAGCCCGTCGTCTATACCGCCTGTATGACCAAGTATGTGGAAACAGGCTCTGTGCTGCGGGATGACTGGCGTGACGTCATCGTAAACGGTACGATGGATGAAGCTCCGCTGTCGGTGGAAGCTTATCTGGAAGTGAAATTTACGCTGGATGAGGACAGCGGCGAGATCAGGTATCTGGCTGTCGGCAGCGGTGCGGATGACGGTGTCGATCAGGGAGAATAAGGCTGCTGCAAAATGAATGCTGACGCGGACGGGGGTGTGCTGTACCCTCGTCCGTTTTTTATGGTGGTTGCGGGGTATCGGGCGGCCGCACGGCAGGCTTTTGGCGGAAAAACCGCGTGGCAAAGGCTTGTATTCATATTGTGGTTATGCTATAATATAGTTTGGTTAATAATCAGATAGATTGGAAAAGTCTGGTTTTTTATATGAACGGGACAGAGTTGCAGCTGACATGTCGTCGGGCTTAAAAGATATCGGTGAGATATCAGGCAGGGATGTCGGATCATATGTAATGCCTGCATTTTACGCATAAAGGTTTTGCATATTGAGGTTTTGCACATAGAGGCTGCAAATTATATTGTGGAGGCAAAAGAATGACTGAGTATTTGTACAGCGAGTATAACACCGAGGCCAAGATCAGAGAGGCCTTTTTGAAATTTTTTGAGGAAAAGGGGCATACGCGTGTAGCCAGCTCGCCGCTGGTGCCGCATAATGACCCGACACTGCTTTTTGTAAATGCCGGTATGGTGCAGTTCAAGGATACCTTCCTGGGGCTGGAGAGCCGTGCCTATACCCGCGCCACCACCGCGCAGAAATGCGTGCGTGCCGGCGGCAAGCATAACGACCTGGATACCGTTGGCCGTACTGCGCGCCACCATACTTTCTTTGAGATGCTGGGCAATTTCTCCTTTGGTGATTACTTCAAGGAGGACGCCATCAAAAACGCCTGGGAATTCATCACTGAGGTGCTGCGCCTGCCCAAAGACCGCCTGTATGTGACGGTTTACAAGGATGACGATGAGGCGCGTGCTATCTGGCGCCGTGTGACCGGCTTCCCGGATGAGCGCATTTACGGTATGGGTGAGAAAGATAACTTCTGGGCGATGGGCGAGACCGGCCCCTGCGGCCCCTGCTCCGAGATATTCTTTGACCGCGGCGAGAAATACACCTGTGATGCGCCGGAGTGCGCTATGGGCGTGTGCGATTGCGACCGCTGGATGGAGATCTGGAATCTGGTATTTATGCAGTATGAGCGTGATGAGGCAGGCAACCTGACTCCTCTGCCGCGCCCCAGCATTGATACCGGTATGGGGCTTGAGCGTATTACGTCCATTATGCAGGGTGTGGACAGCAACTATGATATTCCGGTAATGCGTAAACTGATCGCCTATATCGAGGAGCTGACCGGCACTACTTATGATCCCGGCAAGGCAGGCTTCCCCTACCGTGTTATCGCCGATCATATCCGTGCCTGCACTTTCCTGATTGCTGATGGCGTTATCCCCGGCAACGACGGCCGCAACTACGTACTGCGCCGTATCTTCCGCCGTGCCGTACGCTATGGTGTTTTCCTGAATATCAACGAGCCTTTTATGCACAAAATGGTGCCGCTGGTCTGCGAGCTGATGGGCGAGGCCTATCCCGAGATCCGTGAGCAGCAGGAGTTTATCATTAAGGTCATGCAGATGGAGGAAGAGAAATTCCGCGAGACCATCAGCGACGGCCTGAATATGGTGGGCGGTATGATCGCCCGTCTGAAGGAGCAGGGCGGCAGTGTATTCTCCGGCCACGATGCTTTCCAGCTGTATGATACCTACGGTTTCCCGCCGGATCTGACCAAGGACATCCTGGAAGAAAACGGTCTGGAGATGGACGAAGCACAGTTTGCCGAGGCTCTGGAGGCACAGCGTGAGCGTGCCCGTGCAGCCCGCAATGTCAAAACCGACGTAGGCACTTTGCAGGAGCTGACCGCTCTGCTGCAGGATATCCCGGCAACACAGTTTATCGGCTATCAGCAGATGGAGGCTGACGCCAAAGTGCTGGCTATTGTAAGTGACCGCAAGCTGGCCGATACCGTGGAGGCCGGCAGCGAGGGCTATCTGGTACTGGATCAGACTCCTTTCTATGCCGAAAGCGGCGGTCAGAAAGGTGACGCCGGCTGCATCACCTGCGGCGAGGTCGAGCTTTATATCAAGGATACCATCAAGCTGCCCAACGGTATCTTCCTGCATAATTTTATCGCCAGACAGGGCGGTATTACTGTAGGCAGCGAGGTAAGCTGTGCTATCGAGCAGGAGCGCCGTCTGGCGGCTGCCCGCAACCACTCGGCGACCCACCTGCTGCAGTACGCACTGCGTCAGACTCTGGGCGGTCACGTGCATCAGGCAGGCTCTCTGGTAACGCCTGACAGACTGCGTTTTGACTTCGCACATATTGCACCGCTTTCGCCGGCAGAGATCGACGTTATCGAGGGTATCGTCAATGCGGCTATCCTGCGGAACGTGCCGGTGGAAACTGTGGTAATGAGCAAGGAAGAAGCCGAAAGCAAGGGCTTCCTGGCGTTCTTCGGTGATAAATACGGTGATGAGGTCCGCACCGTTACTATGGGCCCCTCGATGGAGCTTTGCGGTGGTACCCACGTCAGCGCCACCGGCGATATCGGCTCCTTCAAGATCATCAGCGAGGCCGGTATCGGCTCCGGCATCCGCCGTATCGAGGCGGTGACCGGTACCAAGGTACAGGAATTTATCAAAGAGCATCTGGAGGCACTCTTTGGGGCTGCCGCACTGCTCAAGACCTCGTGGCAGGAGCTGGACAAGAAGATCATCGGCCTGCAGGAGGAGATCAAGGAGAAAGATCGCGAGATCAAGGCTCTGCAGCAGCTGCTGAACAAACAGTCCATCGGTGATGTGGCCGCCAAGGCACGCGAGATCGGCGGCATCAAGGTAGTGGCCGAGAAAGTGATCGCCGACGGTATGGATGCGCTGCGTGATGCTATGGACAGAGCGCGTGACAAGCTGGGCAGCGGCGTGGTGGTATTGGCTGCCGAAAGTGAGGGCAAAGTATTGCTGGTGGCTGCTGTCAGCAAAGATCTGGCAGGCAGCAGACTGCACGCAGGTCAGATCATCAAGGCTGCTGCTGCGGCCTGCGGCGGTGGCGGCGGCGGCCGCCCGGATATGGCACAGGCCGGCGGCAGGGATGTATCCAAAATCAACGAGGCATTGGATGCCGCCTGCAAGAGCATTGCCGGGCAGCTTGCCTGAGAAATGAGTTTTTTGTACTGCTTTTGAGCATATTATAAGGAGTGTGTTTTATGGCTGACAACAGACTGGAACAGACGATGTATTTCAAGGTTAGCAAGGAGGAAGAGCTGAACCCGCGCGACGTCCTGCTGACTGTTTATGAAGCGTTGGAGGAAAAGGGCTACAACTCGATCAACCAGCTGGTCGGTTACTTCATTTCGGGTGATCCGACGTATATCACCAGCCATAAACAGGCACGCAGCCTGATCCGCCGTGTGGAGCGCGACGATCTGATCGAAGAGCTGCTGACCTCCTATCTGAAGGGGCGGGAGTCGGCGAAATGAGGCTGCTGGGGCTGGACGTCGGCACTGCCACTATCGGTGTGGCGGTGAGCGACCCGCTGGGCTGGACGGCCCAGGGAGTGACTACCATCCGCCGCCAGAGCAAGGAGAAAGATCTGGCCGCACTGGAGGAGATCGTGAAGCAATACGGCGTGGAGGCTTTCGTATTGGGGCTGCCGCTGCGGCTGAACGGCGACAGTGACACGGCGGTGGATAAGGTGCGGCATCTGGCGGAGCAGCTAAAGGAGCGCTTTGGCCTGCCGATATATTATCAGGATGAACGTCTGACCACTGTGGCGGCGCAGCGCGTGCTGCTGGAGGGCGACGTGAGCCGCCGCAAGCGCAAGCAGGTAGTGGATAAGCTGGCGGCTGTGCTGATACTTTCGACCTATATGGAAAACCCAAATAACCCGAAATGAGGTAGACGGATATGACACAGAAAGAGTTTGAAAACGAGAACATTATCACTCTGCTGGATGATAACGATAATCCGATAGATTTTGAGGTCATTGAGCTGCTGGAGATCAACGGCAAGCGTTATGCTTTCCTGCTGCCGCTGAATGAGGAAGAAACCGCCGAGGAGGACGAGGCTGTTATCTTTCGCATTGACCCGGAGGAGAACGGTGACGAGGTATTCGCCTATATCGAGGACGATGAGGAGTGGCAGATGGTAGTCGATGCCTACAATGAGCTGCTTTTTGAGGACGAAGAATAGGCATAGGCAAACAGCAAATCAGAGGGATGAGAGCGTATGGCTTTCATCCCTTTTTATATTGTGCAAGAAAATAGTGGAATTTTTTATAATTATAGTAGCGTTGCCAAATAAATGTGAGAGGGTGTGGTGTATGTTGAAAAAAGAAAGGAAAAACAGACTGAGTGTCATACTGGCTATGGCGCTGCTGCTCTGCCTGGCGGCGCAGCCGGTCTGGGCTGCGGATCGGGGTGATTACCCCATATTTACAGAGTATGCCAATGGCTGGTCGGTGGGCGATCCGGTGGCTTATGGGCGGAATGTGGACGGTCAGATATTTGTGCCGCTGCGTGTGCTGGCAGAGCTGGTGATGGCTGATGTTGACTGGCAGGCCGGGACGCGGACTATCACCGTGACGCGCTGCGACGGTGCAGTGCTGCAAATGGGTATCGGGAAGTCTGACGCGCAGATAACCCGCCTGGGGCAGACTGAAAAGATGGCTATATCGGCACCGCGGCTGATAAAGGGCGTTACTTATGTGCCGCTGCGCTTTACGGCTGAGAACCTGATGTATCAGGTGATCTGGGACAACGCGGCCAAAAGCGTTACGGTGCTGGGGTATTTTGCCTGCCGAGAGATAGACGGTAATACTTATACGCTGGATTTTGCGACAGGGGAAATGACCGAGCGAACTGCTGACGGCAAGGTGACGCTGCTGGGGCAGGCCGAAGCGGCAGATATCGCACAGGCTTATCAGGCAATGGATGGGCGTATCTGTATGGGCTGGTATGTGCGTGACGTCCGGCAGACCGACGCCGGTAATTATATCGTGTTGGTGGATGCCTGGGTGCGGGATTCCAATCTGACAAGGAATATACAGCTTTTGCTGCACAATAATGCACAGAACAGCCGCTGCTTTTATTGGATGGAGTGGCTCAATCTAAATACGGTGGAATACAATGTTTATGCTGATGACCATAATGTGTGGTGGCCGGAGGCAGACCGTGTGCTGCAGATCGACGATACCGACGGCGAGGTGCTGGCGGAATATCTGTATGCCGATATGCTTTCCGGTGTGGCACTGCAGCAGGACAGTAAAAACAGCTTTTTGTTCGCGGATGGGGAATATATGCTGCTGAATTGCCAGATGGAGGGGGACAGTGTCAACTGCAGACCGGTGTTGGTGAATATGCAGACCAAAGAGGCCGTGGATATGATCAAGGTACTGATACCCGAGGAACAACAGGGTGCTTTTGGTTTGTGGGCATTTGAAGGCGGCAGTGCGCTGTTGTTTGAGAAGGCTGAGGACGGTGTGTTGTATATGACGCATCATTATTGGGATGGTAATGTTCAAAATGTTCTGCTGACCTATAAATACAAATAAATGTGAAAGGGTGTAGTGTATGTTGAAAAAAGAGAAGAAAAACAGGCTGAGTGCCATACTGGCTATGGCGCTGCTGCTCTGCCTGGCGGTGCAGCCGGTCTGGGCGGCCGATCAGACCGAATACCCCATCAGGATCGATTCCAGCTTTGTATGGAGTTATGATGATCCGTTAGGCTATGGCCGTGCGGTTGATGGCAGTGTGTTTGTGCCGCTGCGTGTACTTTTTGAGAAAATGTCCGCCACGGTAGATTGGCAGGAGAGTACGCGATCCATCACGATCAAACGTTGTGACGGTGCGGTGCTGCAAATGGGTATTGGTCAGTCCGACGCACAGATAACCCGTCTGGGGCAGACCACAGAACTGACAATGCCTGCACCGCGGCTTATCGACGGTGTTACTTATATTCCGCTGCGCTTCGTGGCTGAGAATCTGCTGTGCGAGGTAATATGGGATAATACCGATAAAACCGTTACTTTGCGAAAGAACTTCGTTAATACGGCTATTGATGGCAAGAGCTATACGGTGGATTTCGCCACCGGTGAAGTAACCGAGCTGGCTGCCGGTGGTGTGATGCGTTCCCTGGGGCAGGTGCCGGAGCTGGCCGATACATATAAGGCAAAGTGCGGTTGGGTGTATGACTGGGGCATCCGTGATGTTAATGAGCTGGCTGACGGCAGAGTGATCGTTGACATTAGCGGTGGGCCTATGGATCCGCCGGTCAGCCATGAGATACGGCTGCTCTTGACGGATAAGGTGCAGAATAACC
Organism: Bacillota bacterium; assembly: GCA_017398165.1. Classification (GTDB taxonomy): domain Bacteria; phylum Bacillota; class Dehalobacteriia; order UBA4068; family UBA4997; genus Avidehalobacter. The sequence continues at coordinate 1,731 of JAFQHB010000179.1, read as the reverse complement.
GCTATATTTGGGGCACCGGTGCCCCCGGTACTGCCATATTGCCCGATTATTATATTGATGGCACTGATTTTTGGTGGCCGGAGGAGGATGCGGTATACAAACTGGACACCGATGGTGCTGTGCTGACCGAGTATAAATACGCCGATATGCTGGTAAATGCAGAAGTCAGTGATTATTACTTCTGCTTTACGGATGGGGAGTATATGTTGCTGAATAGTTCCTCGCCGGCGCGTAACGGTGGCAGCACTATGATATTGGTAAATATCCGCACCAAAGAAGCTGTCGATCTGGTGGATGAACTGCTTTCCAAGGAGGAACAAAAACAGCGCGGTTTCCTTTATTCGACGGTGGAGGGCGGCGGTTTTCTGGGCTTCGAAAAGGCCGAGGACGGTGTACTGTACCTGACCTGTCATTATTTTGCTGCTGACCTATAAATATAAATAAGCTATTGCAAATAAGCTATACGAAAGCCTGCCGCCAATCTCTTGTTCGTGCGGCAGGCTTTTTATGCGGCTAAAAGCCGAATAAGGCTGCTTGATAAAATGTTGCTTTTTGAAAAATGTTAATTATAGACTGGGTAAATACTTGCTGCTGATGTTTACTTTTGGGGTGAATATTTATATAATGTGTACATAAGCAGGCAAATAGACAGGTACATAAGGAGGGCTCAAAATGAAAGATGAAAAGGGGATCCGTATTGGCAGGATAATAATTAGGCTCCTGCTGATTTTGCTGATAGTGTTTCCTGTCTGGGTGCTGGATTTGGGGTGACGCTCCGGATTGACTATGATATTACTGATTATGTTGGTCAGCTACTTCATCCTGAAAGAATTGTCGGATATCAAACAGCAGTTGTTGGAGATAAGAGCGCTGATAGATCGCCGGGAGGCCGATGGCAGCGGGACGACATCTGATAAATAAAGAAATATGCACCTGCTGCGGGGGCTCATACCCTTGAGGCGGGTGCTTTTTTGAATTGTTTAATAAAAACGTAATAAGGTTTTTAGGGATGTACCACGCTCGGGAGTCCCCGTCGCCCCACCCTCCCACCCCATTTGGTTTATTGTCCCGCACACACAGACTCACTGCTGCGCCCTACGGGCTTGCAGTATCGCTGTGTGTGCGGGGCGAGACAGAAAAATATCTTGGATAGTGGGTAAGCCGACATACAGAAACGGACAAGGCAGATCCCTAAAAATATATTATGTTTAACACCAAGCTGCAATTTGAGGGGGGAAGCAGACTATCCCACTCACGCAGCCTGTACCCCCGCATCACCCATAGCCGCCCACACCACATCAGGATGCACGATACCCCGCGCGCCCTGCAAACCTTTCAGCGGCAGCGGACACAGCGCCAACACCAGCTCGGTCTGCCGGGGACGCTCATCCCCCGCCGTTTGCAGCTCCACCATATCCGGGATAAACCCCAATAACAAGCCGCCCTGCTCCCCAACGGAACAAAAAGGTAGCAGCACCAGCCTGTTACCCCAATCATATCCCGCCAGATCCACCAACAACTGATACGGACGGCACTTCATACCCTGCACCCGATAAAGCTCACTCAGCCGCCGGCAAAGCTCCTCCGGCAGCACCTGCTGCAGCGCCGCCAGCTCGGCCAACAACACCGGCCGACCGGATAACGGTTCGCGCAGATTATTCCCGGTATCCAAAAAGCAATTCAGCCGCACGCTGCGCCCGGCAAACTCTACCCGTGCCTCAGCCAGCATAC
>JAFQHB010000178.1 GCA_017398165.1 Bacillota bacterium | reverse complement strand
GGATGGCGCACAGAACAGGCAACGCCATGATCCGCACCGGGCGGATGATCAATCGTCTGGTACCCTAAACGCGGGGACGGACGCTGATATCCTGCGGTCAGGTGAAAACATCGCCTGATCGCAGGGTGCTACATAGCTGTGCCGGGGCTTACATAAAAGCAGCGCCGTTTGGGCTGTGCGGGGAGGAGAGTGTGGCGGATGGCGCGTCTGCGTATCAAAAGACTGGTGCTGTGGCTGGTGCTGCTGGCGTTGGGTGTGGGGCTGCTGTGGCTGTGCCACGTGGTGCTGCTGCCGCTGATCCTGGCGGGGCTGCTGGCGTATCTGCTGCTGCCGCCGGTCAAGCTGCTGGAGCGCCGGCTGCCGGGGTGGCTGGCTATTGTGCTGGTCTATGGGGCGGTGGCGCTGGTGATCTGCGGCGGGGTATGGTGGGCGATGCCGCGCCTGCTGCGTGATTTCTCGGCGCTTTCGGCATTGGTACCGCGGACGCTGGCGGGCGGGCAGCAATTCCTGCAGATGTGCAGCGTGGGGCTGCCGCGTATGCTGGGGCTTTCGGCGTCATCCGCCGTGTGGGAGGATTTTCTGGTGCGTTTCGCCGCCGGGGTGGGTGAATCACTGTATGGCTGGGTAGAGCGCAGTATGTGTTTGCTGCCTTCGCTTTGCAGCGGGCTTTCGATGCTGGTGTTTGCGCCGGTTTTTGCTTTTTATCTGCTGCGGGACAGGGCGATCTTCGGCCGCTCTCTATTGGGCTTGCTGCCGGAGGACTGGGGACGTGCCGTGCAACCGCTTTTGGCTGAGCTGAATACGATAATGCACGGCTTCGTGCGCGGATATTTCCTGGTGGCGCTGTGCGTCGGTACGCTTTTTTACCTGCTGCTGTGGCTTTGTGGGGTGGATTATGCCTTTACGCTGGGCCTGATAATGGTAATAGCCGAGCTGATACCATACATCGGGCCGTTTCTCGCTTTTGTGCCGTGTGCGCTGCTGGTATTGGTGCAGGGCAGGACGGCACTGCTGAAGCTGATCGTTATCTGGCTGGTGGTGCAGCAGTTGGAGAATATGGTCATCTCGCCGCGCATAATGTCGGATGCGGTGCGGCTGCATCCGCTCTACGTAATACTGGCGGTGCTGGTGGGTGGTTCGTGGTTTGGCGTACCGGGGATGGTGCTGGCAGTGCCGGTGGCGGCTTCGTTGGCGCCGGTAATGCGGTGGGTGTATGATTGGTGGCGGTCTTATCAGCGGGGTGAGGAATGGCTGTGAGTAGAGGAGGGAAAGTCTTTTATGCGTGTACCACGCTCGGGAATCCCCATCGCCCCGCCCACCGGCCCTTTCACCCTAACGGGTACACTCATTTGAGTACAGGCAAGCGGGCACTTCCGCCCCTGTCGGGGCTTCTTGCCACCCTTTTATTGAAAGTTTTTACCCCGCTGGTGCAGGCCGGATACTGCGCTTCCTGCGGCTTGGGTGAGTTTGTTGGGAATTGTTGTTACAAATCGTAAAAGCAAAAGCAGCAGGGCGATGATGCTCTGCTGCTTTTAGTGTAATTATGGTGAATAACAAAATTATTCGTTTTTGATGGCCTCCAGTGCCGAAAGACGAGTGGCGCGGAGTGCCGGGTAAAAGCCGGATATCAGGCCGACCAGAGTGGAGAAGCCTGCACCGCACAGCGCCAGCCAGACCGGGATGACGGATATCGGCATACCGTTACCCATACTGAATGTAGCCAGTGCGCCGCTATTCGACAGTTGGTTGAGCAGGGCGGATATGGCATAGGAGAAACCGATGCCCAGCAAACCGCCCGCCAGGCCGATGATCGCGGCTTCCAGCAAAAACAGCGACATAATATTGGAAAGCCGGCAGCCCAGTACCTTCATAATGCCGATCTCGCGCGTGCGTTCGTACGTGGACATTACCATAGTATTACTGATGCCGATAGCCGCCACCAGGAAGGCCACCGCACCGATGCCGCCGAGTACCGCCTGGATCATACCCATCTGCTCCTGCACGTCCTCCAGAATCTCGGTGGAGCTCCAGGTCTGATAGCCCATATCGTTGATAGCCTGCTGTACTTCGGTGACGTTATCCATATTGTCGACTTCGACGTACACAGAGCTGTATTTGTTTTTCTGCTGTTCCTTGTCGATCTCGATGCCTGCCGATTTGGTGTATTTTTTGTAGAGTGCTTCCAGTGATTTCATATCCATAATGATGGCATAATCATACTGGCCGCCCTGCTTTAATACGCCGGTACAGTTTACGTCATAGCTTTTGGGCTTGGTGCCGCCGCCCCAGTAATAAGAGGTATCAAATACCATTTTGATTTTTTTATCGGGATTGATGGGGTCAAAAGGCAGGGGCTTGATGCTGCCTTCTTCATCCCAGGCGTTGTTTTCGTCTGTCCAGCCGCGTTTGGGATCATAAAAATTGAAAACCGAGGTATAGCCGATGAGGTAGCTGTTGCCGGTGAGCATATCGGCCGTTGCCGGGCTGCCGTCGTCCAGCTCCAGACCGTAGTATTCGATTTTGCTCGAATCAATGCCCTGAAAGGACATATCGAGGATTTTGCGCCCCATCACCAGTGCGCCGTATTGGCGGGTGATGGGCAGTGCCGCCTCGACGTGTTCTATGGCGTCAAGCTGGGTTATCAGCTCATCGTCCAGATATTTCTGCTCGTCCTGATTACTGCTGTAATTCTGGGAGACCTCTATCTGTGTCAGGCTGCCCCAGGATTTGAGCTGTTCGGTATAGCCGTATTCCAGGCCCTCGCCGATGGAGATCATAATGACCACTGCCATCGTGCCGATGACCACGCCGGCCACCGTCAGCAGGGTACGCGCCTTGCGGCGGAGGAAGTTGCCGCAGGCCATTTTCAGTATGTCAAAAAACTTCATGGCAGTTCGTCTGCCGTTTAATCAAGGTCGTTATCGCCGGCAAAGAGAGCTTCCTCGGCTGCCAGCTTTTTGGCCTTGCGTTTTTTATTGAGAATGACGGCCGCTGCGATGACAGCTGCAGCTGCGGCTGCAGCCAGTGCTATCTTGGCAGCACCGGGCAGGCCGGTCGGTTCTTCCTCCATCATACCGGGGTCTGTCATACCGGGGTCCATCATAGCAGGATCATCCATCACCATTTCTTCTGCGGTGATGGTAAAAGGCTCCTGGACACTCAGCTTGTTGCCGGCAGCGTCCTCATATGTCAGCAGCAGTTTACATTCCTGTACGCCTGCTTCCTGTGGTGTCAGCATAATCTCGAGGGTATCAATGCTGCCGCTGCTGACGTTGCCTATGTAATAGGTTGCGCTGTCGGTCTGTACATTACCCTCTACGCTGGCGGTGAGGTTATAGATGGTGCCTTTGCCCTGATTGATGTATTCGAGAGTGAGGTAGGTGCTTTCGCCGACCATAGCAAATTCGGGATAGCTCTGATTTTGCAGGGTCAGACGGGTGGGCAGATATACCGGGATGGTCAGATTCTCGGTGGCGGTATACTGGTTGGCCTTGGCATCCTCGTAGTTGAGCTCCAGCGCCAGAGGATAGGTGGTTTTCTCGGTATCGTATTTACTGGTCATCTGCAGGGAAAGTGTCTTGCTCTTGCCCGGCAGTATCTCTGCCACATAAAAACTGTTGCTGCCGCTGGCCGGTATTACCGTGCCGTCGGCCGAGGTCAGCTGCACCTGCAGATTTTTGACGGTACGGTCGGTACTGGTGTTCTGCAGAGTGAAAGAGAAAGAGAACTTCTCGCCCATATTGACGGTGGCGGGGTTGATGGTATAATCCGAGAGAATCACACGGGGGACGGATACCTTGCTGTCATCCTTTTCCTCATCGGGCGAGCCCTCTACCTGTACGAATACCTGTATGGTTTTCTCCTGACGCTCGCCGTTTTCCAGATAAGAAAGCTTCAGATCGATGGGGTAATAACCGCTGGCGATGTCCTCGGCAGCGATCAGATCCAGCGTGAACTGCTGGGCACTGCCGCCGGGGATCTTGGTAAAGGTCGGCGCATCATAGGTGCCGCTCTGGAAGATCGTCTCGGCGCTGAGATTGCTGAGGGTCACGTTGACCTCGTGCGCCATCGTCTCGCCGTTATTGGCCAGAGTGATATCGAGCTGGAAGGGCTGGCCGTAGACAGCCTTGCCGCTGCCCGATACCGAGCTGTTGGGCACGTAAAGATCGACCGGGGTACCGGAATCGACGGTGATGGTCAGCGGGTAATCCTTGGTGAATATCGAGCCCTGGCGGTTTTTGTACACCAGAGTGACCGTCATCTGGTAGCTGCCGGATTTCAGCTCTTTGGAGGGGGTAAACTCAAAACTGACGCTGGTGCGGTCGTTGTACTTCAGCGTGCCCATATCGCGCGACATATAGTTGCCGCCGTCATCACCGAAGATTTTGGTGTTGTCCTCATTAACGGTAAGTATTGCGTAGGCATAGTAGCCGCTCCAGCGGGTGATATTATTGAAAGTCAGTTCAATAGTGGATTTTTGCCCGGGATTGATGACCGAGCTGGCTTTATACATAGTAAATTGCGGGTTATCCTCGCCGTAGTAATCATCCGCCATAGCGGTGGCAGGCAGGCAGAGCATCACAAGCAGAGCCAGCAGCACCAGACGGATGGGGTGAGCTTTATGCAGAAATCTCATCATTGGCAAATCAGTCCTTTACAAATAAAATACGAATACAAACTTATCACAACGATTACCGGTTTGGGTAGGGTGCGGTATCACTCCTGTACGGCTGCATCGCCCCGGCCTCCTGCCGCAATTCCTTTGCCCGGCGTATATCAGCTGATGTCCTGCGTTAATGCCGGAGAGCGCGGAATCGGGGCTTTGGGGCTTAAAGGTTTTTGATAAAGCGAACGATCTTGCATCGGCAACTATAAACTATTACAAATGTATGCGCTGCCTGCAACTATAAGCTATCAGCCTGACCGGCGGCAGGTACTGCCAATTCCGGTGGCTGGGGATCTCGCCGGGTTTCTTCGATGATCCTGCCGTCGCGGATCTTGATGATATGGTCGCCGTATTCGGCAATCTCGTTATCGTGTGTGACGATGATCATAGTGGAATTGCGCTTTTTTACCATACGCGACATCATATCCATCACCTCAAAAGTGGTGTGGGTATCCAGGTTGCCGGTAGGCTCGTCGGCGAAAATGATCGGCGGGCGTGCCACGAAGGCCCTGGCGATGCCGACGCGCTGCTGCTGGCCGCCGCTCATCTGTGTCGGCTTATGGCGGATACGGTCTTTCAGGCCGACGTATTGCAGCATCTGCATCGCCATCTTTTGACGCAGAGCGTGATCGGTACCGCGGAAGATCAGCGGCATCTCTACATTCTCCAGTGCTGTCAGCGTGGGCAGCAGATTGTAGGATTGGAAAACAAAGCCGAAATTGGTGCGGCGAAACTCAGCCAGCTGGCTTTCATTCATTTTGTCGATACGCTGGCCGTTGATGAGTATTTCCCCGGTTGTCGGCTTCTCCAGCCCGGCCAGCATATTCAGCAGGGTGGATTTGCCCGAGCCTGATGGGCCAAACAGGCAGCATATTTCACCGCGTCGGATGGTCAGATCGACACCGTTGAGTGCCATAACGCGCTCTGTGCCGATGGTATAGACTTTCTTCAGGTTCTTTACGCTGATGACGGGCGGGTTTGTATTGCTCAAGGATTTCACCTCCTTGTATAGAAAATTTGCTGGGGTAATTTATTTATCCCATAAAAGGAAAAGTTCTGTATGCAGGGGCAAAAATCCTGCCGAAATTTCTGTCTGCCGAGGCGGCAGGGGAATGTTTTTTTTCGGTGGGCAGACAGGCGGAGAGTCGGAGGGGATAATAAAAAAAACGGCACCCTCGGTGAGCGCCGTTTTCAGATGATTGGGGATGATGAATGATATATCGCCGATGCGATATGATATACGGCTGATGCCGTATGATATGATATCCGTTCCTTTCATATGCCGCAGGCATATATCATCGCTGATAGAGCGATATCATATCGCAGATATATCACCCGTTCCGTCAGGAACGGATATCATTAAAAAAAGTCACTTTTGTCGATAGACAAAAGTGACTTTTTTTAATGGTGCCGAAGGTGGGACTTGAACCCACACGTTGTTGCCAACATCGGATTTTGAGTCCTACGCGTCTGCCAATTCCACCACTTCGGCGTGAAACTATCAAGTAAGGATTATTATAACTGATTTGGCGGGCAAATGCAAGCCTTTTTTGCAAATATTGTTACAGATTTTGGCTGATAATTATTGATGAGCCGGGTGGGGATTATTGGGGGCAGATAGTTGTGGAAAGGGGTAATTCGTGCTATAATACAAGCGTATTGATAAGTGTATTGGTAATGTTGATTTGGCCGGGGACTCGTAGGGTGCGGATGCGCCCGGGATATGGGGTGATACTGTGGCTGAATATGGGGCAGGATACAGATTGATATCGGCGGAAGAAGCGTTCCTATATAATACAGGGGCGTATTTTCATGCATACAATTCTCTGGGAGCGCACACCACAAAGCAGCGAGGCCGGGATGGCGTCGGTTTTGTGGTGTGGGCTCCTTTTGCCTGTGCGGCGGCGGTGGTAGGCGATTTTAACGGCTGGCAGACGGATGCCCACCCGATGCAGCCGCTGCCGGGCGGCTTCTGGCAGGTTTTCGTGCCGGGGCTGGCTGCGGGGACGCTTTATAAATATGCGGTGCGGACGGCGGCGGGCGAATGGCTGTATAAGGCCGATCCTTTTGCTTTTGCTGCCGAGCGGCGGCCGGGTACGGCCTCGCGGGTGGTGGAGTCGGCCGGGTATCAATGGCAGGATGATGACTGGCTGGCCGCGAGGGCGCAGGGCGATCATTTCACCCGGCCGCTCAATATCTATGAGATGCACCTTGGCTCCTGGCGGCGCAAGCCGGGAGGGCAGTATAACGAAGAAGGCTTTCTTTCGTATACTGAGCTGGCGGAGGAGCTGCCGGAGTATCTGCGGCGGATGGGTTACACCCACGTCGAGTTTTTACCGGTGATGGAGCATCCGCTGGATGATTCGTGGGGCTACCAGATCACCGGTTACTTTGCTGCGACCAGCCGCTATGGTCAGCCGCAGGAGCTGATGTATCTGATAGACCGTCTGCATCAGGCGGGTATCGGCGTTATCCTCGATTGGGTGCCGGGGCATTTCTGCCGTGATGCACACGGTCTGGCACTTTTTGACGGTACGCCGCTGTACGAGAGCGAAGAGCACGCCGAATGGGGTACTTATAAATTCAATTTTGCCCGTGATGAGGTGCGTAGCTTCCTTATCAGCAGTGCCTTTTTCTGGCTGGATAAATTCCACGCAGACGGGCTGCGGGTGGATGGCGTGACCAGTATGCTGTATCTGAATTACGGCATTGATGATGCATCCGCCAAACGCCGTAACGAGCAGGGCGGTGAGGAAGATCTGCACGCGGTGGCCTTTCTGCGGCAATTAAACAGGTTGGTGGGGCAATACTGGCCGGGCGTGATGATGATGGCCGAGGAAAGCACGGCCTGGCCGCTGGTGACCCGCCCGCCGGAGCAGGGCGGCCTGGGCTTCCATTATAAGTGGGATATGGGCTGGATGAACGATACTCTGCGTTATATGGAGTTGGATTTCCCGGCGCGTCGGTATCAGCATAATTTGCTGACGTTCTCTATGATGTATGCTTTTAATGAGAACTTCGTACAGGCGCTTTCGCACGATGAGGTGGTACACGGCAAAAAGTCGCTGATCGGGCGGATGCCGGGGGACTACTGGCGGCAGTTTGCCGGGCTGCGTCTGCTGTATTTATACCAGATGACGCACAGCGGCGCCAAGCTGAGTTTTATGGGCAGCGAGTTCGGCCAGTTTATCGAGTGGCGCTTTGCCGAGCAGCTGGAGTGGTTTTTGCTGGATTATCCGGCGCACCGGCAGCATCAGGGGTATGTGGCGGCACTGAATCACCTGTACCGGCAGGAAAAGGCGCTGTGGCAGCAGAATTACGGTTGGCAGGGCTACGAATGGCTGGATGCCGATAACGCGGCGCAGAGCATACTGCTTTTCGTGCGGCACGGGCGGCAGGCAGATGACCTGCTGGTGGTGCTGCTGAATTTCCGGCCGGATACTTATGGCGATTACCGCATCGGTGTGCCGCCGGCAGCCGCCTACCGCGAGATATTCAACAGTGACGCGGCGGAATACGGTGGCAGCGGTCAGGTGAATGATGGCTTGCTGCTGACAGAGGATACCGCGTGCCACGGGCAGCCCTGTTCGCTGCGTATTACCGTGCCGCCGCTGGGCGGGGTGATATTGCAGCCGCTATCAGCAGAAGATGCGGCGGGCGGAGAGTTGGCCGCCGGCATATTATAGCGATATTATCAGAGATTTTCGGTGCAGGTGCCGGTTTGTGTTTTGCGGGGGTGCCGCCGCGCTGTGCTTCTTGGTGTCGCCCCGCGCAGGCGGGTAAAGCTTTGCAAAAGTCTTATACAGAAGTTTGGTAATGGATATAATGGACAGGATGAATAATAAATTGGCTTTGCAGCAACATTTAGTTTGGTATCAACATAATATAGAGGCCCGGACAATATAATATGATTACGGACAACGGGGAGGAATTTGATGGCTGTCGAGAAGCTGACGTTTGCCGATATGGCTGATAGTGTGGATAATGCAGTGTTGTGGGATGAGGCTGCCGGTGCGGCCTGGGCGGATAAGGACAGCTTTATCCGTGCCTATAAGAATGAATTTTTGCGCTCGGTGGCGGGACGTTTTGAGGCCAGCACCCGTCAGGAGAAATACGGTGCGCTGGTGCGCCTGATATGTGCCCATGCGGCCGAGCAGGCGGTGTGTACCCAGCAGCGCCAGATGGTAGCCGGGCAAAAGCAGGTCTACTATTTCTCGATGGAGTTTTTGATCGGGCGGCTGCTGCGGAATTATCTGCTGCTGCTGGGTGTGGAGGATGTAGTACGTGCCGGTCTGGCCGAGCTGGGCGAGGATCTGGACGAGCTGTGCCAATGCGAGCTCGATCCGGGGCTGGGCAACGGCGGTCTGGGGCGGCTGGCGGCGTGCTTTTTGGATTCGATGGCGGCGCTGGGTATCGCGGGCTGCGGTATGGGTATCCGCTATCGTTTTGGGCTTTTCCGCCAGCGGATAGTGGACGGTGCACAGACCGAAGAGCCGGATGCCTGGCTGGAACACGGCTATCCGTGGGAGCTTTGTCACCAGGAGGATGCGGTGGAGGTACGCTTTGGCGGTGTAGTGGACCGGGAATATACCGATGGCAGTCTGAGCTTTCATCATCGGGGTTATCAGGCGGTGCGGGCGGTGCCTTATGATGTGCCCATCATCGGCGAGGGCGGCGAGACCGTCAATATGCTGCGCCTGTGGAGTGCCGTACCGGTCAGGGAAGAACTGGATCTGGCGGCCTTTAACCGTGGCGATTACAGCGGGGCGCTGCGTGACCGCAACGAGGTGGAGGCCATCACTTGTATCCTCTACCCGGATGACAGCACCACGGCCGGCAAGGCGCTGCGGCTGAAGCAGGAGTATTTCTTCGTGGCGGCGGGGCTGGCCTCGATCATCCGCAAGTACAAGGCCCGCTATGGCAGCGCGGCCTGGGCGCAGATGCCGGAGCGTGTGGCCGTACACATCAATGATACCCACCCGGCGCTCTGCGTGCCGGAGCTGATGCGTATATTGATCGATGAGGAGGGTCTCGGCTGGGATGAGGCCTGGCGCATCTCCTGTGCTGTGATCTCTTATACCAATCACACCGTGCTGCCCGAAGCATTGGAGTGCTGGTCGATAGATTTGCTGCGCGGGCTGCTGCCGCGGGTCTATATGATGATCGAAGAAATCGACCGCCGCTATCGCGAGGGCTTTGATACCACACAGCCCGGCTGGCAGGAGAAGCTGAAAGCTACCGCGATATTGTGGGATGGGCAGGTGCGGATGGCGAATCTTTCTGTCATCGGCAGTCATTCCGTCAACGGTGTGGCGGCACTGCATACCGAGATATTAAAGCAGGACGTTCTGCGCGAGTTTTATCAGCTCACGCCGCAGAAATTCAATAACAAGACCAACGGCGTCAGCCATCGGCGCTTCCTTATCGAGGCTGACCCCAAGCTGGCGGCGTTGCTGGATGATGTGATCGGCAGCGGCTGGCGGCGAGAGCCGGAGAGACTGCGTGATCTGCTGCCGCTGGCGGGGGATGCTGCACTGGGCGAGCGTCTGGCGGCGGTGAAGCGAGCCAATAAGTGCCGTCTGGCGGATTATATCCGCGCCGCAAGCGGTGTCGCTGTCGACCCGGATTCGCTTTTTGATGTGCAGGTGAAGCGTATCCACGCCTACAAACGGCAGCTGCTGAACGTCTTTAAGATTATGGAGCTTTATAACCGCCTGCATAACGGTACGGCTGCGGATATGCCGCCGCATACCTTTATCTTCGCGGGCAAGGCGGCACAGGGTTATGTCTTTGCCAAGGAGGTAATCCGGCTGATATGCTCGGTGGCGGCGATGGTGAATAACGACCCGGTATGCCGCGGGCGGCTGTCGGTAGTTTTTATAGAGAATTTTAACGTCAGCGGGGCGCAGCTGATCTACCCGGCGGCTGATATCAGCGAGCAGATATCTACCGCCGGCAAGGAGGCCAGCGGCACCGGCAATATGAAATTTATGTTTAACGGTGCGGTGACACTGGGTACTCTGGACGGCGCCAACATTGAAATACTGGAGCAGGTAGGGCACGAGAATATCTGCATCTTTGGTCTGACGGCCGAGCAGGTGATGGGATATTATGCCGGCGGCGGCTATCTGGCCTTTGATGAATGTAAGGCCGACCCGCGGCTGCAGCTCATCACCGATCAGCTCATCAACGGGCATTTTGCGGGCTTTGGCGGTGATTTCTGGGGTGTTTATGATCCGCTGCTGCGTAATAACGACGAGTATTTTGTGCTGAAGGATTTTGATGCCTATATGCAGGCCTGGCAGGGCTTATCCGCAATATATCATAACGAACCCGGGCGCTGGCGGCAGATGGCACTGGCGAATATCGCCTGTGCGGGGTACTTCAGCAGTGACCGCACAATACGGGAGTATGCGGCCGACATCTGGAAGCTATAGATTTATAACAAACTAAGCAGGTTTTCACCACGATCCCGCGCATACCGCGGGGCGGGCAGGGTCGGGGGATAGTGTATTTTGACGCATTTTGTGGTAAAATATAATATATAGGATATAAGTATAGGATACAAGCCGATGCTGTGCCTGAATTATGTAGTCTCAAAATGATGTTATAAAGTGCTGTAAATAAAATGCTATCAAATGATGGCAGATATAAAATAAGACGATACAAAATAAGATTGATAACGGATGATGATACGGCCGGTGTGCCGTATGGATGAAAGGAGCGATGAATATGCGCAGGAAAGATTGTATAGCTATGCTGCTGGCCGGGGGTCAGGGCAGCAGGCTGGGGGCACTGACGCGGCGTATCGCCAAACCGGCAGTATCCTTTGGCGGCAAGTACCGCATTATTGATTTCAGCCTGAGTAACTGCATCAATTCGAATATTGATACCGTGGGTGTGCTGACGCAGTACCGCCCGCTGATGCTGAATTCGTATATCGGCACCGGCGCTGCCTGGGATCTGGACGAGCAGGAAGGCGGTGTTTTCGTGCTGCCGCCCTACGCCACCGAAAGCGGCGCACAGTGGTATGCCGGTACAGCAGATGCTGTCTACAAAAATATGGATTTTATCGAGAATTATGAGCCGGAGCACGTGCTTATAATCTCGGGCGATCACCTTTATAAAATGGATTATAACGCTATGCTGAATTACCACAAGCAGAGCGGGGCGGAGCTTACGGCGGCAAGGTCGTGCTTGGCGTTGTTCTTGGCATTCTGGCACTGGTACTGGTGGTCGTGATCGCTGCCGGCATTTTTGCTTCGGTGCTGTTCAACAAGGCCACTGCCGAGGTTGAACTGCCCGCAAAGGTCGAGGCATCCAGCATGGCGGACTTTGGCGTTAGAACCATCAAGAATCTCGTTACCGGCGACGGTATCATCCTTGAAAACGGCGATATGCAGATGCTCATGGACAAGGTGCTGGAAACCGTTTCCCAGTCCATGGAGGGCACTCCTGTTGAGGTCAGAGACCTCTACTGCATCCTCGAGG
>JAFQHB010000177.1 GCA_017398165.1 Bacillota bacterium | reverse complement strand
GACTCCACAGGTCAAACCTAACACGTTAAATTATATACTATTTTTTGGGAAATGGCAAGTACTTTTTGCAAGTTTTTTACTAAAAATTTCCCACTGCACCGCCATTTATACCGCCGGATCAGCTTTCGGCAGCTTTATACCCGGCCTTTCTACTTATTTTGAGCCTTGGTTTTCTTCTTGCCCTTATAGCTTATATGCTGCTGAGTCGGCTTGTTATGCTTTTTCCTGGCGGATGCACCATCTTTTTTGGCAGACGCCGCCGTTTTGATAGTCTCTTTGGGCTGCTCGCGCAGATATTTCATATTCCGCACGATCAGGATAGCACCCTGAACCATCAGATACAGCGAAAGGATGATGACCGATTTCTCCCACCAGCCGGTCAGGAAATTCAAATGGCCTGTCAAACCGGTAAACCAAACGGCAGTACCGACAGCACCGATAGCCAAACCGACAGCGATACGCTTTTTAGCCTGCGCCCGCGGCTTCCAAAATGTCTCACCCGTGGTAATGCGTAAATAAGACGCCTTGATAAAGAAGCCCATAATCAGCCACATACCCACCAGCAACAGCAGCAGACATATCTTCCACAAGCTGTGGCTGGAGAAATCATCACCGCTCATCTGCGGGTAAAGCCCCGGGATGAGCATCGTCAACGGAACGAAGAGAAAATAAGCTATGTAGCCAAAAGCCAGCGGCCAACAGCTTTTATCATAACGAAACATACCGATCAGGCTCTGGACGCCCACCAAAACGCCGTATGCAAAAACTGCACCCAGACCTATTATAATTGCCTGCAAAAATTACCACCCCTAAAAAAAATCCTGTTCATCAACTTGTCGTGCTTCAAATTATTGTGCGTCAAAAAAACTTTTTGACCGCAACTATAGATTATATTCTCGGCCAAAACTGTTTTCCCTCTATTTTTTTGGCAGGATATAAAAAATTTTTCTCGGCGAACTTCATCTTTCGGCTTTATTTTGCCGCCCCTGATGTGCTATCATAATATCATAGAATGATTCCGGTAAATCAACATCCCGGCAAGTAAAAGTTCAGCAGTCAGAAATATTAGCAGGTAATTTTTAACCAAATATAAACAGGCTCGCGCATCACGAACCTGCCCGGATAAGGAGGATGCCCGAAATGATCAAAATCGTTACCGATAGCTGCTCCGATCTCTCTGATGAGTATCTGCAGCAGAATAATATCTCCGTCGCCCCGCTGCACCTGCAGGTAGACGGTGAAAACTATACCCCCGGCGAGGATATTTCCTACGCCACCGCGCTGGATAAGATCGCCGGCGCCCACGATATGCCCAAGACGGCACAGCCCTCGCCGGAGGCCTATGCCTCAGCCTATCGCAGTGCCGGCACCGATCAGGTGCTTTGCCTCACGCTGTCCTCGCAGCTTTCCGGCAGCTACAATTCCGCCCGTCTGGCCGCGCAGGATATGCCCGAAGGCCGGGTCAGCGTCCACGATACCCTGATGGGCTCTTTTGCCCAGGGTTTCCAGGTAATGCTGGCACAGCGTATGCAGGCCGAAGGCTGCAATATCGACACCATAAAAACCGCCCTCGCCGAGTATTACCGCCGCTCCGCCATCGTCGTTATTCTGGAGAAATACGATAATGCCATCAAAGGCGGCCGTATGAACAAATACGCCGGCAAGATCATTGAAAAGCTGAACATCCGCGGCATTATCGAGGTACTGGAGGGCAAAGTCGTGGTGGTGGATAAAGCCCGCGGTGCCGAAAAGACATTCCAGAAGATGCTGGAGCGCATCAGTACCAAAGCCGAGGATTTCTCGCAGACCGTCATCGGCATCGCACACTTCCATAATCAGCAGATAGCCGATAAATACCGCGATGCACTGCAGTCCAGACTCTCGCCCCGGCGCATCTTTATGGGTAATATCGACCCTACCCTCGGCGTTTACTGCGATGCCGGCGGTATCGTCATCAGCATCGCCCCCGATCCCGAGACTTTCGCCATCTGATGTACTGCCATCGACATAATGCTGCAAAACACCACAAAAAAACGAGCCCGCCAATGGGCGGTAGCCGTAAAACAGTTAACAGGCACAGCGATTCATTTCAATAAATGGGAATTTATCGAACGGATAAAGGGCGCACTTCTATACACCGTCCGGTGTGGTGCGTATTGTGCGCTTTTGCACTGCACCAAAGCCTCCCCTGTGTAAGGGGAGGTACCCCGCAGGGGCGGAGGGGTTGTCAATCCCTCAGTCAGCTGCGCTGACAGCTCCCTTTACACAAGGGAGCCTTTCCGAAACCGGCGTATTCTGCAAAAAACCGACCTATGATCGTAACCATAGGTCGGTTTAACTGTTTTACGGACACCTGCCTAACCGCAGGGCTCGTTATATTTTGCTTATTTATTATTTGCCTGTAAAATCAAGACCCGACGCCAAATTACTCAGCGGTATAGGGCAGCAGAGCTACTACGCGGGATTTCTTGATTGCCTCAGACAGCATACGCTGATGTTTAGCGCAGTTGCCGGAAACACGGCGGGGCAGGATCTTGCCGCGCTCAGTGATATAGTTCTTCAGGCGATTGGTATCTTTGTAATCGATATATTCTGCCTTGTCCACACAGAAACGGCAGATACGACGACGACCACGACGGCCGCGACCACCGCGGAAAGAACGTCTCTCGTTTCTTTCTTCAGCCATTGGGCATCCTCCTTATCATATGCACAACCGGCCACCCGACCGGCCATTTATTCAATTAAAATTCAGCTAAATATAATCCAACTAAAATCAGAACGGCAGATCGTCACTGGTCATAGGCATGTTGTCATCCGCAGGACCGCCAAAACCGCTGTCCATACCGGAGCCGCCAAAACCACCGGCATTACCATAACCGGAATTGCCATAACCTGCACCGGCATTATTGCCGCTCTCTCTGGGCGAAAGGAATTGCACGTTATCAGCTACGACCTCAGTCATATATTTTCTCTGACCGTCATTACCATCAAAAGTGCGGATCTGCAGACGGCCATCAACTGCCGCCAGACGACCTTTAGCCAGATACTGGCTGCAGGTTTCAGCCTGTTTGCCCCACACCACGATATTGATGAAATCAGTCTCGCGGCTGCCATCCTGGCTGGTAAAATTGCGATCCACCGCCAGGGTGAAAGAGCATACAGCCCGGCCATTAGGAGTAAAACGCAGCTCAGGGTCGCGCGTCAGACGGCCGATCAAAATAATCTTGTTCAACATACCTCAAATACACTCCTTATTCAGGCAGACGAGTAACGATGTAGCGCATAATGCTGTCAGAAATTCTGAAATTGCGCTCCAGCTCCTGCGGCAGCTCCGGACCAGCTTTGAAAGTAACCAAAGCATAGTAGCCCTCGCGAAGTTTCTCGATCTCATAAGCAAGTCTTCTCTTGCCCCACAGATCGGTCTTGACAACCTCGCCGCCGTTGGCCTGAATCAATGCGTTGAACTTCTCAACAACAGCAGTATATTCCTCCTCGGTCATATCCGGACGGACGATATACAGAGTCTCGTAATCACGCATTTCGGCACCTCCCTTCGGACATCTGGCCGCCTTATCAAAAGACGGCAGGGATAATTTTCCTCGCATGGGCATTGTAACCCAGCCTTTTTATTATAGCAGAGCATCCCGGCAAAAGCAAGCCCCCGGCAACAAGTTTTGCACAATATTTTTCAGATATTTTACCGTACTATCTGCATGTTTTACCGCTTGCCCACAGCACAAGGCACGAAAAATAGTGAAAGCCCCGCAAAAAAGAGACTTTCACTATTTTCAATAGAAACTAAGCAGGTTTTCACCCTGCACACGCGGGGTAAGAACCAAATGGGACGGGAGGAGGAGGCGACCAAGCCCCATGAGCATGGTACACCTCCCCCCAAACAGCAGATGGCAATACTATACTGTTGCGCTATCGCACTTTTCTGCCAAAATATTTTCCACTTTACACTCTGCCACATTCAGTGCGAAACTCATCTCTGCGGCTGACATTACCGATTCAACCGTCTTTAATCGTCGATCTCCCAGCTCAGCACCCTGCCGGTCACAGCATCGATCTCAGCCTCATACTCTCTGCCGCCGAAAACGATCCGTATCTCATATACTGCGCGTCCGTCATCATAATCCAGCTTGCACTCTTTAATATCATTGGCCGTTGCCTGGGCAATCCTGGCCAGCGCAGCCTGAGCAGCCTTTACCTCACCGATAAATTCCTCGGCTTTGGCATCCCATTTGCCGGAATTCCACTTATCACGATTCGAATCATCATTTTTTCTGTCATCGTCAATATCCCAGTCCAGCACTTTGCCGGTCACGGCATTGATATCATAATCATAGGTCTTGCCGTCAGCAGTAAACTCGATATTGTAGATATACGCGCCGTCCTCGATCTCCAGATCGTTGGCAATCAGAGTCGCATTCTTTACCTTCACCCCGGCGTGATCCAGAGCCTTGGCCAATGCTTCGTCAGACATAATCAGGTTATCCTTGCCGTCATCGGTATACACATCCCAATCCAGCACCTTGCCGGTTACCGCATCGATATCATAATCATACGTCTTGCCGTTGGCCGTAAAGGTGATGTCATAGAAGTAATCACCTTTCTTCACATCCAGATCGTTGGCGGTCAGCGTTACGTTCTTCGCTTTCAGCCCGGCGTGGTCCAGAGCCCTGGCCAACGCCTCGTCAGACATAATCAGGTTATCCTTGCCGTCATCGGTATATACATCCCAATCCAGCACCTTGCCGGTCACAGCATCGATATCATAATCATACGTCTTGCCGTTGGCCGTGAAAATGATGTCATAGAAGTAAGCACCCTTCTTCACATCCAGATCGTTGGTGGTCAGCGTTACGTCCTTCGCTTTCAGCCCGGCGTGATCCAGAGCCTTGGCCAACGCCTTGTCAGACATAATCAGGTTATCCGGCTTGCCGTCCTTATTATCTGTGCCCGAGAACGTATCCGCATCGGTCACCAGACTATCCGCCAGCGATACTATCAGTTTTTTACCGTCCCAGCCGACATTCTTGCCCATCAGCTCACCGATGGCCCGCAGCGGCAGATAAGTCGCTCCATTATGCACCAGAGGATAGACTCTGCGCCCGTTGGCATCGGTAAATTTACGCACCGAACCATCAACATTGATGATCATATCGTCACGCAGATCTACGGATACCCTCATCCGTCTGGCATCGTCATCCGTCCTGCCCTTCACAGCAGGTACAGTACGCTTACCAGCCAGGGTCAGCGTCATCTTATCCTGATTCCAATCCACATTCTTGCCCATCAGCTCGCCGATAGCGCGTACCGGCAGATAAGTCGTGCCATCATATACGATAGGCTGCAGCTCGCCGCCTGCCGCATTAAAGAAATCACGCTCCGCTCCATCAATGGTTATCACAAAATCCGGCCGCAGTTCAGCAGCCTTGATCGCAGCCGAAGCATCATCCGGCGGCATCGCCAATACCACACCCCCACAGAGCGCCAAAACCGCCAGACTCCTGCCCAATCTTCTCAAATACCTGATTTTCATTTCATACACTTCCTTTCACAATTCACAAATCGGTCATTATTTTTGCCGATATCACCTATCGATTAACTATGCTTTAATTATTCTACACCCCAGGGATAATTCCTGCTGCAAATCAAAAATTTTTGATAATAAATATCATTATTATTTTATAAATCACGTAGAGATTTTGCCACAAAAAATAACGGGAGGGCAAACACCCTCCCGTCAAATCTCAGCACCGATTTATTTCGCCTTGACCATACGCTGACGCAGAATCTCGGCCAGTACCATACCACAGCTGACACTCACGTTATAAGACGTAATGTGACCCCGCTGCGGGATACGCACGAAGAAATCACATTTGGCAGCCACCACCGGCGGCAGCCCCTTGCCCTCGCTGCCCATTACCAGCGCCAGAGGACCGGTCATATCGGCATCCCACAGCACCGAGGCCTTCTCCATACGCGTACCGCACACCCACAGCCCGTTGGATTTCAGCTCCTCCAGAGCGTTGGCGATATTGGCCACCCGTGCCACAGGTACGTATTCGGCCGCACCTGCCGCCACCTGCGCCGCAGTTTCGTTCAGCGGTGCAGCACCGTGGCGGGCGATAATCACACCGTGTGCGCCGATACCCTCCACAGTACGCAGCACCGCTCCCAGATTGTGCGGGTCCTCCACACCTGCCAGCACCACCACCAGCGGCGGCTCGCCTTTTTGAGCGGCATTAGCCAGGATATCATCTATCCCGACGTAATCAAAAGGTGCCGTCAGCGCTACCACACCACGGTGATTCGGCCAGGCTGCATCCATCTGCGCGCGCTCCTGCTGCAGGAAAGGCACACCCTGCTGGCGGCACAGCTCGCGCACTTGGCGCAGGAAGCCCGGCTCCTGACCGGCCGCAGCGATCACCTTATTGACGGTGCGGCCGGAGCGCAGCGTCTCCAGCACCGGGTTCTTGCCGCAGACCACACCGGATGTCGGCTCGGCTTCACGCTCACGGTATGCGGCGGGTGCTTCCCGGCGCGGACGGCCACCTTTGGGTGCTGCCTGCGGTGCGGCATCACGGCGGCCGGTATTCTTCACCCGGCTGTCGGTACGCTTGCTGTGTTCATGAGTGCGCGGTTTCTTGAATTTCATATCACTTACACCTACTATCTGTATTCTTTACTTGCCGTCCGCATCCTTTACCCGGATACAGACATACGGACACTGCGCTGAGACTGCGCCTGCCTTACGGGCGATTCACGCAGCACCCGCCCGATATGTACGCTATCTCTTAATGACGTTTTGGCAGCGGCCGCAGCTCATATCCCCCTCAAAGCAAATACCCATACTGTCACAGGTCGCCCCGGCGTGTTCAAAAAGCAGCGGCGCAACCTTCTTCACCTCGGCCAGCATAGCATTGGCCAGCTCCCGGATCTCCCACTGGGCACGGGTACAGCAGCGCAGCTCAAAGAAATGCCACAGGCTGCGGACGTTCATCGTCAGCACAAAGCTGGTGGATGCCGCATTTGGCAATACAAAACGGGCATCCTCGGCAGGTACACCGGCCTGCATCAGCTCCTGATAGACGCTCTGCATATCGGCCATCGCCCGATCAAATTTGGCCGCCAATTCAGGTCTGGCAGCGATTTTGGGCGGGGTCACATAATCAAATTGGTTTTCCTTGACATACCGCTGCGATTTCTGCGAGTACGAAGCACCAATACGATGCCGCACCAGCTGATGCGAGCAGGCACGGCTGATACCGTCGATGGCAAAAGTAAAGCTGACGTGCTCCATCGGGCTTTCGTGGCCCAGCGATACCAGCTTGCGAACAAAACTCTCCACCTTATCGGGGGTGAAGTTCTCCATCAGTTCATCGGCGCTCTTGGGCGAATAGCACAACCGGGCGGCTGCGGCCACCAGCTTTTCCGGCTCGGGTGTATGCTCCAGCAGAATAACTTTAAGCATTATCGTTTCCCTCCCACAGCGTATAAAGTACCTCGAAACAGCGTTCCAGCCGTTGCTGATCACCGCGCAGATACCAGAAGCCCACCAGTGCCTCCATACCCGTCGCCGCGCGATACTCCTGCACCGTTGCCCCCCTGGGCACGTGCAGCCCGCGCGTATTGCGCCCGCGGTGCAGCACCGATCTTTCCTGCTCGGTCAGCTCCGGCTCCAGCTCTCTGGCCAGGCGCGCCTGCATACCGGCCCGCACCAGCGATATTGCCGCCTTGTGCAGCTCCTCCACCTTACGGCAGCCCCGCTTCAGCAGCAGATTACGCACCACCAGCTCATAATAACCGTCACCGATATAGGCCAGAGTCAGCGCAGGCAGCAGCTCCGGCCTTGCATCGGCATATTTATCGGTAAAACTCTTGCCGGGATCCTCAGCTACATTCCCGGTCAATATTTCTTTCAGCATCATTTACTGCCTCTTCCAGCGGACGGAATCCACACCGTCCTCCAGTATCACGCCCCGGGCTTTCAATTCATCGCGGATATAATCGGCGGTAGCCCAGTCTTTATTCTTGCGGGCACGGCTGCGGATCTCGATAATCAGCTCCATCAGGCTGTCGGCAAAACCGTCATCGGCTGCCTCAGCCTGCGGTCTTATACAGGCAATAACGTCGTCAATGGCGTCCATCAGTCGGGCAGCAGCCGCCAGAGCCGCCGCATCCGCACTGCGGACATAGGTATTCAGCGCCTTGGTATAATCAAAGATCGCTGCGATCGCCAGTGCGGTGTTGAAATCATCATTCATCGCCGCCGCAAAAGCATTACGCAGAGTCTCGGTTGCGGTATTCAGCGCAGCACCGGCCTCGGCCGAGGTACCGCCGCCGGCAGCCACCGCATCCTGCAGCAGCAGATAAGCGTTGCGGATACGCCCCAGACTCTTGGCAGCAATATGCAGCTTTTCATCATCAAAGTCAATGGGGCTGCGGTAATGTGTGTTCAGCAGATAAAAACGTACCACGTCACCCGGGAATTTATCCAGAATATCCCGCAGCAGGAAGAAATTGCCCAGCGATTTGCTCATTTTCTCATCATTTACCGTGATGAAGCCGTTATGCAGCCAATAGCGGGCAAAACAGCAGCCACTGGCAGCCTCGGATTGTGCTATTTCATTCTCGTGGTGCGGGAACACCAGATCCGCGCCGCCGCCGTGGATATCAAAACCATCACCCAGATATTTGCTGCTCATCGCCGAGCACTCGATATGCCAGCCGGGGCGGCCCATACCCCACGGGCTTTCCCACGCGGGCTCGCCCGGTTTGGCAGCCTTCCACAGGGCGAAATCCATCGGGTTTTTCTTCTGATCGCCGATCTGCACGCGGGCGCCTGCCAGCATATCATCCAGATCCCGACCGGAGAGCTTGCCGTAATCGGCGAATTTCTCCACCGCAAAATAAACGTCGCCGTTCACCTCATAGGCATAGCCTTTCGCCACCAACGTGCTCACCAGATCAATGATCTCCTGCATATGGCCGGTCACGCGCGGATGCACATCGGCCGGCAGCACATTCAGTGCTTTGG
>JAFQHB010000176.1 GCA_017398165.1 Bacillota bacterium | reverse complement strand
TGATGTGACTATCTGGGGTGAGGGTACTGTCAACGTTTATCTGGACGGCGATCTCGTCTATAATCAGGATGTGAGCTGATGCAGCAGGGTGTATTGCTTAAGGCTTTTGGCGGGTTTTATTTCGTGGAGTCGGCAGGGCAAACGTATGCCTGGAGCCTGCGCGGCCGCCTGAAGCAGGTATTGAAAAAGCAGCCTCTGGGGTTGCTGGCCGGTGATGAAGTGTTGTTTGAGCCTTTATCGGATACCGAGGGCGTGGTGGAGGCTCTGCAGCCGCGGCGCAATCATTTGATACGCCCCAAAATAGCCAATGTCGATCAGTGTCTGGTGATATTGGCTGTCCAGCATCCTGAGCCGGATCTGCTGCTGTTGGATAGATTGTTGGTCAGCCTGTATGCCGCGGGTATCGAGCCGCTGCTGTGCCTGAATAAGATCGACCTGCCCGGCTCGGCGGAATTGTATCAAAAGATACACGATGCCTACTGTCGGACGGGGATGACGATATTGGGTATCAGTGCGCTCAACGATCAGGGGCTGGATACGCTGCATGAGAGATTGGCCGGGCGTCATTCCACAGTGGCCGGCCCCAGCGGCGCCGGGAAATCAACGCTGCTGAATCTGCTGCAAAGTGAGCGTGTGCTGCAGACCGGTGAGATCAGCCGCAAGCTGCAGCGAGGGCGGCATACCACGCGCACTGTCGAGCTGCTGCCGCTGGCCGGCGGCGGCTGGGTGGCGGATACGCCGGGATTCTCGCGTTTGGATTTTTCGTTGGAGATCACTCCTGATAATCTGGCAGGATTTTATCCTGATTTTTTGCCGTTGGCCGAACATTGCCGTTTTGAGAGCTGCCGCCACGAGCAGGAACCGGATTGCTGTGTTAAAGCCGCTGTGGAGGCAGGCGAGTTCCCGGCGGAGCGATACCAGCGTTATCTGATACTGCGCGAGCTGCTACGCCAGCGCTCTTTGTATTAGTACTCTTGTTTATCAACTTGGCAAATAATGAAAATTGGATCTGAATAAATGAAAAGAGGTTTCTGATATGATCAAAGTAGCTCCTTCGCTGTTGGCGGCGGATATGGGCAATCTGCGTCAGGCAGTGATAGATTTGGAGAAGGCCGGGGCGGATTATTTGCATCTGGACGTAATGGACGGCGCTTTTGTGCCGAATATTTCCTTTGGCGCAGGTGTCATCAAGGCGCTGCGTCCGCACACCAATATGTTTTTTGACGTGCATCTGATGGTGGACGAGCCGGGGCGTTATCTGCAGGATTTTGCCGCCGCCGGGGCTGATCTGCTCTGCGTGCATTATGAGGCCTGCCGTCATTTGAATCGTGTCATCCAGCAGATCAGGGCATTGGATAAAAAAGCTGCCGTGGCATTGAATCCGGCTACACCCGTTTCGGTGTTGGAGGATATCCTGCCGGATCTGGATATGGTGCTTATTATGAGCGTCAATCCCGGCTTTGGCGGGCAGTCCTTTATCGAGGGCAGCATCGCCAAGATAGAGCGTCTGGCATCGATGATACAAAATGCCGGTCTTGATATCGATATCGAGGTCGATGGCGGTATCGTGGCTGCTAATGCTGCCCGGGTGAAGGCAGCCGGCGCCAATGTACTGGTATCCGGCACAGGTATACTGGGGCAGAGTGATTACGCCGCGGCCATCAGTGCTATTCGCGGTTGATATGGTATTATAGATATGTGTGTTAAAGGCGGCGGGGATCACCTGCCGTCTTTCTTTTATGCACCCGACAGCTGATAGCCGTCATAGTTTGCTGATGGTGACATATGATTTAGCAATAATCACTATCAAAGCGAGGCTATGATGATGAAATTGGCGAAAAAGATCTTCGCCCGCAAAAAGCGGCGCGAGATAACACTGGCCGGTTTGGCGGCGGTGTTTTTGCTGGGGATGCTGTGTGTTTTGCCGCAGGTAGGCGCTGATATGGCGGTGCGGGTATCGGGCGGTATTGATAACTGGGGATTGAGCTTCCCGGAGCCGGGGCAAACACCGATCGGTAATGTGGATCAGAAAACCCTGGCGGAATTTGACGCCTATTATGTGGGCGATACTGCAAAGCCGGTGATCTACCTGACGTTTGACGCCGGTTTTGAGAACGGCTGTACCGGGCAGATACTGGACGTATTGAAGAAACAGGAGGTGCCGGCGGCATTCTTCCTGGTGGGCAGCTATATCCGCGATCACAGCGATCTGGTAAAGCGGATGGTAGATGAGGGGCATATTGTGGGTAATCATACCAATACGCACCCGGATATGTCGGCCATAGATAATATGGCTGATTTTGAGGCCGAGCTGCAGGCGGTAGAGGATTATTACAGGCAGACTGTAGGCTCGGATATGCCGAAGTTTTATCGCCCGCCGCAGGGCAAATACAGCGAGAGCAATCTGCATCAGGCCAAGGAACTGGGCTATAAGACGGTGTTTTGGAGTCTGGCCTATGTGGATTGGTATGAGGATGATCAGCCCACCAGAGAAGAGGCCTTTGCCAAGCTGCTGCCGCGCATCCATAACGGTGCTATTGTGCTGCTGCACAGTACGTCGCAGACCAACGCCGCGATACTGGATGAATTGCTGACGAAGTGGAAAGAGCAGGGGTTTAGCTTTGCATCTCTGCACGATCTGCCCTGAGGGGGCACTGCGGTGAAATGACCTGCTGCGGGAAACTACCGGCAGGTCATTTTATATATTTTTCACATCCGGTGTGGTAAAAAAATCTTGTTTGTTGTATGAAAATATATTATAATATCCTGTAAGGCAAAAATCGCTGCAAAGTTGCGGCGGTTTAGTCTTTGATTTTTTTAATTTTAGGAGGTGATTGATTTGCAGCTCAATGAGATGACTACTGAGCAACTGCAAATCATGCAGCAGGAACTGCAGGAGAAATATAACGAATATCAGGGTATGGGCCTGAATCTGAATATGTCGCGCGGTAAACCGAGCAAGGCACAGCTTGATCTTTCCCTGCCGATGCTGGATCTGAAACCTACTGTCGCTGATGACGGCACTGATGCCAGAAACTACGGTATTCTTGACGGTCTGCCGGAGGCCAAGGCTTTTATGGCTGATTTTATGTCTGTCCCGGTAGAGAATGTGATCGTTTTTGGTAATTCCAGCTTGAATATTATGTATGATACCGTAATGCGGGCTTATGT
>JAFQHB010000175.1 GCA_017398165.1 Bacillota bacterium | reverse complement strand
GTGCAGTAATCATAGTGATAAATCAGTAAGTTTTGCCGATATGGGAGCTGTCCGGTAATTATTGGTATTTTACTGGGAAGTAGTGGCGGCGGCAGTAAAAATATGCTATACTGGAATTATTATCGGCGGGTGTGCGTCATATATTATAATGCCTGATATAGTAAATGCATCGGGTGTGTCCGTACCTGGCAGGAAGCGGTATTGTGACAGCGGAAGAGCCGGGAAAGAGCCGAAAAACAATTTTGTGAGGTGTATATTATAATGAAAATACTGAAAAAAATGCTGCAGACGGTACTGCTGGGATCGCTGGTGGTGGTGTTGGCGCTGCCGCTGTTGCCGGTGGCTGATGATCGCGGGCTGATGATGGATGCCGAGGCGGCGCAGACTGCCGCTGGACAGCAGGAAATGCGCGGCGTGTGGGTGTCCTCGGTCATCAATCTGGATTATCCGGCACTGCCGACGACATCGGCCGATGAGCTGCGCGAGCAGGCTGACGCTATACTGGACAAGGCGGCAGAGTACGGCTTTAATGCTGTATTCCTGCAGGTGCGCCCCTGTGCGGACGCCCTGTATGAGTCGGATATCTTCCCCTGGAGTATGTATCTGACGGGTACGCAGGGGCAGGCACCCGAGGATGGCTTTGATCCGCTGGCATACTGGGTGAATGAGGCCCACAAGCGCGGGCTGGAGCTGCACGCCTGGCTGAATCCTTATCGTATCACCCGGGCCGAAACAGAGTGGGCAAAGCTGGCGGCGGACAATCCTGCCAGACTGCACCCGGAGTGGGTGGTGGAATATCAGGGCAAGCATTATTTTGACCCGGCGAATGCTGACCTGCGCGAGCTGTTGATCGATGGCGCGGGGGAGATCGTGAAGAATTACGCGGTGGACGGTATCCATCTGGATGATTATTTCTATCCCGGGACGGATTTCCCCGATGATGAGGCTTTCGCTGCATCGGGCGCCCGGGATATTGGTGACTGGCGGCGCGATAATGTGAACAAGCTGATAAGCGGGCTGGATAAGGCTCTGCACAAGGCTGATCCTGATATCGAATTCGGTGTCAGCCCGGCGGGTATATGGGCCAGCAACACGCTGAATATTGCCGGCAGCGCCACCACCAGCACGTATTCTTCTTATTATAATATGTATGCCGACAGCAAAAAGTGGGTCGAGCAGGGCTGGGTGGATTACATAGCTCCGCAGATATACTGGGAGGCCGGGCATAAGACGGCAGATTTCTCGGCACTGCTGGATTGGTGGTGTGATACCGTGGATGGCACGGGCGTTGATCTTTACGTTGGTCTGGCGGATTATAAGACGCTGGAGGCCAAGGGCAGTGACAGCCCGTGGTTTGGCGGAGCAGAGATCAAACGCCAGCTGGCAGCCTGTGCAGCCGAAGAAAATGTAGCGGGCACGCTGCATTTCCGCTATGGGTCGATTGCGGGCAGCAACGCGCTGCAGAGTGTGATATCGGCGGCCTACAGCGATAGCCCGGCCGGACAGACCGGCGGCGCAGGTACCACCGTGCCGCAGGGTGTGATGGTGCTGCTGGATGGCGAAAAGCTGATATTTGATCAGCAGCCCGATATCCGTGACGGGCGTGTAATGCTGCCGATGCGGGTGATTTTTGAGGCGCTGGGGGCGACGGTGGATTATCGGGACGGTCGTATCACGACGCAGAAAGACGATACCGTGGTGCGGCTGGAGCTGGGCTCGGATGCCATGTATATCAATGATGCGGTCAAGACGCTGGATGTAGCGGCCTTTGCGGAGGGTGGGCGCACCTATGTGCCGCTGCGCGCGGTATCGGAGGCCTATGCGTGTGACGTGGATTGGGATAACCCCACCAAGACCGTCAGCATCAGCACCGAGGCGGAGGATAAATGATGGTTCGCGGACGGTTTGCGCCCTCACCCAGTGGGCGGATGCATCTGGGCAATATCTTCGCGGCGCTGCTGGCCTGGCTGGATGTACGCAGTGCCGGTGGGGTGATGGTGCTGCGGATAGAGGATCTGGACGTGGACCGCTGTACCCGGGATTATGCCGAACAGATAATTGACGATCTGCACTGGCTGGGGCTGGATTGGGATGAGGGCGGTCTGCAGGATGAATATTGCCAGAGCCGCCGCACGGCGCACTATGCTGCGGCTTTTGATACGCTGGCCGGGCGGGGGATGGTGTACCCCTGCTTTTGCACGCGGGCGGAGCGTCTGGCGGCATCAGCGCCGCACCGCGAGGATGGCTCGGTAGTCTACGGCGGGCGCTGCCGTGGATTGGATGAGCAGCAGCAACAGCAGCTGCTGGCGAGTGGCCGCCGTCCGGCCTGGCGCGTCATCACCCCGGATGAGGAGTGGACGGTGCAGGACGGCAATCTGGGGGCATATACGCTGAATCTGGCGCAGGAGCAGGGGGATTATATACTGCGGCGCTCGGACGGTGTGTATGCTTATCAGCTGGCGGTGGTGGTAGATGATGCCCTGATGGGTGTCGATCACGTAGTGCGGGGGCGGGATCTGCTTTCTTCGGCGCCGTGTCAGGCGTGGCTGCACCGCGAGCTGGGTTATCGGCCGCCGCAGTTTTTTCACGTGCCGCTGCTGCTGGCCGGGGATGGCAAGAGGCTGTCCAAGCGGGAGCGGGCTTTGGATATGGCGGCACTGCGGGAGCGATATACCCCGGAGGAGCTGGTAGGTATACTGGCCGGGTGGGCCGGTTTGCTGCCGGAGCCGCAGACGGTGCGCCCGGCAGATCTGATCGCAGGCTTTGGCTGGGACAGAGTGCCGGGGGAGGATATTGTGGCGGTGCTGCCGGAGTAAGGAATACCGAAGAATATGCGGCAAAATAGAGAATATGGAGAGAGTGCGGTCCGGCGGGGCTGCACTCTTTATCTTTCAGGCTTTGGGGATGGGGGTATCGGTGTACTCTGCCGGGGGAGTAATGGGGTGGTGGCGGATAGTTTGTGAAAAATGGTTTTGACAAAGAATGGCTGCTCTGTTACAATTATGATGTAAGAATGTCTCCGGCCGGTGGGTATGGCTGCCGGGGATGGTTTTGGTGGGAGAAAATACAGGTTTTTAATAATCAGGTATAAATTTTTTTAAGGGAGTGATCTTTAATGTTGAAAGGTAATGCTGTGATCGCGCAGTC
>JAFQHB010000174.1 GCA_017398165.1 Bacillota bacterium | reverse complement strand
TAGAGCAGCTTGCCGCGCCACCACAGGCTGTTTACCAGACTGCCGAATGCCGGATGATACGGCCCGGCCACTACCCGCCCGGCCAAGCCGTCCGAAGGCTGCAAGCCCATACGAATGACCTGCACCCCCAGCGCCTCGGCCATAATGCGGATATCCAGAGTTACTGCGGCGGCCTCATCCAGCGTCAGCGGCCGATACACACCCCGGCGATACAGCTCGGCACATTCCGTCCCCTCGATGACTACCGTGGGGTAGATACGCAGCATATCCGGCCGCAGCGATAATATCCGCCGCGCCCCGGCCAGCGCACTGTGATGCGTCTCGCCCGGCAGGCCCGGCATTAGCTGCACGCCCGCCGTCAGCCCGGCCTGCTGCAGCAGGCGCAGCGCCCGCACCGCATCCTCCGAGCTATGCCCGCGCCTGGCCAGCCGCAGCACCTCGTCCGTCATAGATTGCACACCCAGCTCCACCGTGCCTACGCCATAGTGCTGCAGCAGCGCCAATACATCCGCGTCAATGGCATCCGGCCGTGTCGATAGGCGTATACCGCAGATTCTGCCCTCACGTATTGCCTGCGCCGCCGGGCGCAGATAAGCCTCCTGCACGTCTGCCGCCAGAGCAGTGAAGCTGCCGCCATAAAAAGCCAGCTCCGGCGCCTGCTCTGCCTCGGCAGGCAGCTCGGCCAGCCGCGCCCATACGTCATCCGGCGTCGGCGGACGCTCCGCCCCGGCGATAGTCCGCTGATCGCAAAAAATACACTGATTTGGGCAGCCCAAATGGGGTATAAAAAAAGGCAGAATATGCCTCCTTGCCACGGTCATACTCCACCTCTCTTCTGTTTGTTATTCATTATTTGTTATAGAATGTTTGTCAGCAAAATTTTTCTCAGCAGAGACAGCTTAACAAGCCCCGCCTAAGCGTTATGCTCGGCAGATTCCTCGTACATCTGCCTGATTTTGGGCAGCCATTCCTCTTTGCGCTCCAGCGCCAGCCGTGCCGCCAGCTTTTCCGCTTCTTTTTTGCTGCTGCCGGATGCCACCGCCAGAGTCAGCCCCTGATAGCACGCTGCGATGGTAAACACGCAGTCGTTAGTCGGCCCGACAGCCGATAGCAGGCGATAGCGCGGCGCACTGCGGGTAATAGCCTGGATAACGTGCTGCAGCTGCCCCTTATAATCCTCATAGCGTGCGTTGATCTTCGCTGCAAATTCCGGCGTGAAGCGTTCCAGCAGGAACTGTTCGGTCTTGGGCATCCCCTGTGACAGGTACAGCGCACCCACCAGCGCCTCAAAAGCATCCGAAAGCGTTGAATCCTTGGTATTCTCCTGATTTTTGATGCCGCCGTGCCCCATCATCAGATAATCCTGCAGACGCAGCTCTCGTGCCAGCTCGGCCAGGCTGCCCTCGCATACCAGCTTGGAGCGTGCCTGAGAGAGATACCCCTCCTGCTGGTCGGGATACTGCAGGAATAGCTCCCGCCCGATCACAAAGCCCAGGATAGCATCCCCCAGAAACTCCAGCCGCTGATTGCTGTGGATATCCTTGGGGAATATCCCCTCAAAGCAGGTACGGTGGCGCATAGCCTCCTCCAGCAGCGCAGTATCGCCCTGCCAGTCCAGCTCCTCCGCCAGCCTGGCGATGTATTCGACACAGTTTGTTTTCTCAGCCAATATTTTTCACCGCCAGTCCCGGTATTTACCGTTTTTTATCTGGTCTTGCTCTCGATATATTCTACCAACTGACCGACAGTACGGATACCGTCGACGTCCTCATCAGCGACCTCGATATCAAAAGCCTCTTCGATAGCCATAATGACCTGCACCGCATCCAAAGAATCCAGCGCCATATCCTCAAAGGTAGTAGACATCGTCAAAACACCAACGTCACGACCCAATTCCTTTTGAATAGCCTTTTGCAGGATCTCCAATGTATCCATAACAATCCCTCCTGTAATATGTAAGTTTGTGTGCAATAATATATCCGATCAATAATATATCCGTTCAAGCCGGGCTGCGGCAGCTTAATCCTCCCCGGAGGTCAAAAGCTGCGCTGCCTGCTCCCTGATATTCTCGACAAAACGGCTCTCGTAAAGATCACGCGCCTGTTTGACGGCACATTCGATAGTCACCGCATCCGAGCTGCCGTGGCAGACCACGCTGATGCCGTTGACGCCCAGCAGCGGCGCCCCGCCGTATTTCTTGTAATCCAGCATAGATTTGATGTGATCCAGACCCGGTTTTACCAGCATAGCGCCCATCTTGCGGGTGGCCGATGCCGAAAGCTCCTGCTTCAGCATCGCCATAATCGTCCTGGCAATACCCTCGGATGTCTTTAATATCGCATTCCCGGTGAAGCCGTCAGTCACGATAACGTCTACGTTGCCGCTCATCAGCTCACGCGCCTCGTAATTGCCGATGAAATTCAGCGATGACTCGCGCAGTCTGCGGTTTACCTCCACCAGTTTATCGGTGCCCTTATGCTCCTCGGTACCGTTATTTAGCAGACCGATGGTGGGGTTTTCGCGCTGCAGCATTGTCTGTGCCGCCAGCGAGCCCAACAAAGCAAACTGTACGTACTGCTCGACCTCCAGCTCCAGATTGGCACCGATATCCAGCAGCACCGAGCCGCCGCTCACTGTGGGGAACACGGTACATATAGCAGGGCGGGTGATACCGGGGATACGCCCCAGCAGCAGCAGTGCCGCTGCCATCTGTGCGCCGGTGCTCCCGGCCGAGATGACAGCGTCGGCACGCCCCTCCTTCACCATCTTGGTTGCTATCCAGATAGAGCTGTCACGCTTTTTACGCAGGTTTTCTACCGATTCATCCATCGCCATCACCGTGGCGGCGGGCTCTATCACCACATTGGCCGGCAGCGTTGCCGCGTCCGGCAGCCGCTCCGGCTGTCCTACCAGAATTATCTGGACGTCCTTATAATGCGCCGCCGCCTGCAGCGCACCATCCACCAGCGCCTGCGGCGCCAGATCACCGCCCATCGCATCTACCGCGATCCTGACTGACAAATTGATCCCTCCCCGGCAGTCTATACCGCCATCATATCATATGCACGCCCTGGCACACGCGGCGATATGCCGTTACGCTCTCATATGCGCCGCCGTGCCTTTTATACCAATAAATCGTTGTGAGATTCTTTGCCGGCCGAGCCCGCCCTCTTAATCGACCTGCAGTAATGATGCAAACTCCGCCAGGCTGATGCCCTGATCGACGTTGCGCCGATTCAGCTGCAGGGCACTGCTTTCCGCATCAATAGTGCCCTTGACCGTCGTTACCGCCACACCAAAGCCATACTGCTGCAATACATCGCGCACATCGCTGCCCGATACCCCATAAGGGTAGGCAAAATACGCTACCGGCTGCCCCAGTGCCTGTTCCAGCAGGTATTTTGAGATACGCAGATCGTGGGCGATGCGCTCACGAAACTCATCCACCGTCTCAAAACGCCCGAGCTCCTTCAAATACTGCCGGGCAACGAAAAACTTATCCTGCTTGCCGCGGGCATCTATATTCACCAGCCCGTGCCCATCATAGCTGTGGCTGCCGAATTCAATCAGACCGGATGACTGCATCTCACGCATCTGGTCATACGTCAAATGCGGTATATTCTGCTGCAGATCACCCCAGCTCTCCGAAGCATCGACGGTAGATATCATTACCGCCGCGATGTTCGCCTTCAGCTCATATTCACGCAGCACGGGATAAGCCAGCGTGTAGTTGCTGGCATAGCCGTCATCAAAGGTAATGACCACTGTCTTCTCCGGGAACGGCAGTGAGTTCTCCAGCATAGCACTGACCTCAGACATCAGCAGCGTATTATAGCCTTTCCTGGCCAGATACGCCATCTCATCGGTAAACTGTGATACACTGATGACGGCGTTATTACCGCTGTTGGCTGCCTGGTCGATCTCGTCATCCGGCACGATATGATGATACATCAGCACCACCGCACCGTTATCATTATCAGCCCGGTATTCTGCCACCGGCATCACCGGAGCATCCGCCCGCACGGCATCCACAGTCACACCATAGGCGATATAAGAAGTATCCCACAGGCCGAAGAAGCCCAAAGCCACCGCCAGAATAAACACCAGCAGGCCATACCAGCGCCCTCGTGTCAACATTTGCACATCTCTCCCCATCATACACTATCACTTGCCCGGCACTATGCCGCACACTGTTTCATAAAAAATATTCTATCACAAGTTCTGCCGATTGACAATCACGAACCGCGTTTTTTCTGATGCTTACCGATAATTTTTGGCACGGCAGCATACCGTACCGCCCGCCGACAGGCACAGAAAAGCGGCTGCAGGCATCAAACCCACAGCCGCTCATATTATGTGTCAATCAACAAAGATTTATTGCCTGACAGGATCAAAGCCCGATCTTACTCAGCCGGAACAACGCCGCCATCCTGGATGATAGCAACGATGGGAGACTTGGTAGCATCGCCGTTTGCTTCCCAGGTCATATGACCGGTCAGACCGTCAATCTCGATCTCCTGCATAGCAGCGATAACTGCCTCGTTATCAGCAGTGCCGGCTTTCTCCAGAGCAGCAGCGATAGCGCAAACAGCATCATAGCCGTCAGCAGCAAACTGGTCGGGAGCGGAGCCATACTTAGCGGTATAAGCCTCAACGAAAGCAACAGTCTTGTCGTCGGTTGCAGTTACGATGAAGGGAGTCAGGAATGCAGCACCCTCAACCAGAGTGGTGTCGCCGTTCAGCTGGGCAATAACGCCGTCCCAACCGTCGCAGCCAAACATAGGCAGATCCATAGCAACGTCAACAGCCTGATTTGCTACATAAGCAACCTCGGTATAGTAGAAAGGCATAAACAGTGCGGTAGCACCGGAGTTTTTGATGCTGGTCAGCTGAGTCTTGAAGTCAACGTCGCCGGAAGCAAAGGATTCAGCAGCGCTGATGGTGCCGCCCAGACCCTCATAAGCCTCTACGAATGCTTCATAAATACCGGAAGAATATGCATCGGATACGTCATACAATACAGCAGTATTGGTGTGACCCTGATTGTAGATGTATTCAGCCATCAGCTGGCCCTGCTGGGGGTCAGTGAAACAAATACGGAAGCAGTTGTCATACTGAGCAGCC
>JAFQHB010000173.1 GCA_017398165.1 Bacillota bacterium | reverse complement strand
CCGGTGGTGTGGGCGGCGGATGCCGTGCTGCGTTTGCTGGGGCTGATACTGCGGATATTGGGCTGGCCGTTTGCCAGGCTGATAAAGCTGGGCGGCAGGCTGGCGGCTGTGCTGCGGCGGGTGCGTGAACGCTGCAAAAAACCTGCGAAAGAGGTTGATTTTACCGAAGAAAATGATATATAATTAAATGCACGGAATTGATCCGCGACTAATGCTGCACAAGCTGCCGCAAAGGGGTGTGCCTGATGGCCAAGAATACGGAACGCCGCAGAATCAAGATCGCGCCGGTAGTGTTGACGCTGTGTCTGATATTTACCTGTTTTTGCTGTGCCCAGCAAGGTCTGCGTCTGCTGGCTCTGCAGGATAAGCAGGCCGTCTATGATGCTGAATATGCCGAGCTGCAGCAGCAGCACGATGAGCTGCTGGAAACACGGGCGCTGCTGGAGGATGACGCCTATATGGAGCGTCTGGCGCGGGAGCGTTTTAAGCTGATAAAGCCCGGTGAGTACCTCGTCGTCCCGGCGGAGACCGATGAGACGGTGAAAGATTACGTAGAAGTCGATGAGGCGGATCTGCATTAGGATGCGCTGTCAACAGGGCTGTGGCCATAATGATGGGCCTGTAATGATGTATCTGTAATGATGTGTCGGTAATTATATATCGGTAATAATGAAAAGTCTGCTTTTGAGATAAGTCGTTATTTTGGGGTAGTATTATGCGGCGCTTTTGGGGCGTTGCTCTGCCTGCCCCATTTGATTTTGCCCTGTTCGCGCAGGCCGTATGCTGTGTCGCGGAGCCGGGCGGGATGTTTTTCTGCATTAAAAAGTTTATAAAAAGCCCCGGCTGAGGGCTGTTTGGGAGGATCATTGATCGTATGAGTATTGCTGTAGGTGAGATCTGTGAGGGTGTAGTGACCGGCATTACGCAGTTTGGTGCGTTTGTCAAGCTGGATGATGATGTGACCGGGCTGGTGCATATTTCGGAGGTCGCGGACAGTTATGTGCGCGATGTATCGGAGCATCTGGCGGTGGGCGATACCGTGCAGGTCAAGGTAATGTCTATCGGCGGCGGCAAGGTGGCACTTTCCATCAAGCGGGCTGAGATCGAAAGACGGGTATCCAACGAGCGCTTTGAATCCAAGCTGGCGGAGTTTATGAAATCCAGTAATGAGAAGCTGACTCAGCTGCGCCGTCATCAGGAGCGTCGTTAATAATGGCGGCGGTGATGCGTGCGGCGGTAGATATCGGCAGCAATACGGTGCGGCTGCTCATCGGCTCGGTACAGAATGGCCGGGTGCAGGTGTGTCGTCAGATGCTGGTGACTACCCGCCTGGGTGATACCGAGGTCGGCGGCAGGCTCTCGGCCGTGGGGCGTGCCAAAACTATCGAGGCTATGCGGCTTTTTGCTGCTGAGATGGCAGCCTGCGGGGTGAGCGAGGCCCCGGTGGTGGCTGCTACCAGTGCTGTCCGCGAGGCCGTGGATGGAGAAGATTTTCGCCGCGAGGTCAGCCGGGAGCTTGCCTGGCGGCTTTTGATACTTTCAGGTGATCAGGAGGCCGCCTGTTCTTTCAGCGGGGCGGCTTCGTTGTGTGATGGCCGGGCGGTGGTGATCGACGTCGGCGGCGGCAGCACCGAGATGATTACCCGCCGGGCGGATGGCAGTGTATGCGGACGGAGTGTGAAGGTAGGAGCGGTGCGCGTATTCAACGGTGAAGTACCGGCGGATGAGCTGTATGAACGGCTGTCCGGGCTGTTGGCGGTGCTGCCCGAGGACAGGGCAGGGCTGCAGTACGTCAGTGTCGGCGGCACCATCACACTGCTGGCGGCTCTGCTGGCAGGTGTGCGGGAGTACACGCGTGAGGCGGTGCACGGCCGCGTCGTGACACTGCAGCAGCTGCAGCAGCTGCACCGCGAGCTGGCGCCTCTTGCTCCGGCGGAGAGGCTGGCGAAGTATCCGCTGATGGCCGGGCGCGAGGATATCATACTGGCCGGTATCGAGATATACCTGACGCTGGCCGAGCTGACCGGGGCGAGTGAATTTATGGCCAGCGATGCAGGTCTGCTGGATGGTCTGCTGTTATTGCAGGCGGCGGGCGAGCTGCCCGATGCATAGCAGACGGTATGGCGTTTGGTCGATAGCTTCAGGGGTATAGTTGAGGAGACGTTAATGGAGAACGGGAACAATATCAGTGAGAAGCGCCGCAAGATGCGGCATACGGTGTACGCGCCGGAGGAGATAAAGAGTATCGCGATGCGGGTATCGTGGGTGAGCATCGTGGTGAATACCATGCTTTCGGCCGGCAAGCTGGCGGCCGGTCTGCTGGCGCTATCCGGCGCTATGGTATCCGATGCGGTACATTCGGCATCGGATGTGGTGAGCTCGGTCGTCGTGATGCTGGGGGTGTCTTTCGCCTCGCGCGAGGAGGATGAGAGCCATCCCTATGGGCACGAGCGGCTGGAATGTGTGACGGCGCTGCTGCTGGCGGCGCTGCTTTTTGCTACCGGGCTGGCCATCGGGGTGAGCGGCCTGGCCAATATCACGCTGGCGCTGGAGGGTGGCCTGCAGGCGCCGGGGATGCTGGCACTGTGGGCGGCGCTGATCTCCATTGTGGTAAAGGAAGCGATGTACTGGTACACCAGGCACGCCGCCGAGCGTATAAATTCCGGCGCACTGCTGGCAGATGCCTGGCATCACCGCTCGGACGCGCTGTCTTCTATCGGCAGTTTCGTGGGTGTGCTGGGAGCGCGGCTGGGTATGCCGGTGCTGGATCCTCTGGCGGCACTGGTGATCTGCTTTTTCATCCTGAAGGCCGCCTATGATATTGCCGTAGATGCTTTCGATAAAATGGTCGATCACGCCTGCGATGAGGCTTTCATCAACGAGGTGCGCGAGCTGGCCTGGCAGACCGAGGGTGTGCTCTCGCTGGATGATTTGAAGACGCGGCGTTTCGGTAATAAAAGCTATGTCGATCTGGAGATCGGTGTGGACAGTGAGCTGAGTATCGTGGCCGCGCACCAGATCGCACATGAGCTGCATGACCGCATCGAGCAGCAGCTGCCGGAGATCAAGCATTGTATGATCCACGTGAATCCCTGCTTTGCCCTGCCGCAGCAGGATGGCGGTGAGCCGCAGCCCCGGCCGTCGCGAAAAAATACGGCCCCGCAGAGTGAGGCCGCAGAGGAGGTTGGAAAAGAATGAAAACATTGATCACCAGAGCCTTCAAGGTGACGCAGCAGGAGAAAAGCCTGCTGGATTCCCTGGGGCTGGATATCACCTTTTGGTCAGACGAGCACGCCGAAGTGCCCGACCCGGAGCAATACGAGGCCGTGATAAGTTATGAGCTCTTCAAATACAACGATATTGCCCGGTTTACAGCACTGAAATATATGCAGGTGACCAGTGCCGGTCTGGATCATCTGCCGATGGCTGAGATACGGCGCCGTGGTATCGTGCTGAATAATGCGCGCGGCGTATACAGCGTGCCGATGGCGGAGTTTGCACTGTGCGGGGTGCTGCAGCTTTATAAGCAGTCGCGGCGTTTTGCGGCCAATCAGCAGGCGCACCGCTGGGAGCGGCTGCGTGGCCTGCAGGAGATCGCCGGCAAGCAGGTGCTGATAGTCGGCGTGGGCAGCATCGGCTGCGAGGTCGCCAAGCGTTTTGCGGCTTTTGACGCCGTGGTAAGCGGTGTGGATGTCGTGCCGATCAGTTCGCCGTATTTCCATAGTGTCCTGCCGGCGGCCAGGCTGGATGAGATGCTGCCGCAGGCCGATATCGTGGTCATCACGCTGCCGCTGATGGCATCAACCCGCCATATGTTTGATGCCGCACGGCTGGCTCGATTCCGCGAGGATGCGCTGCTGGTCAATCTGGCGCGCGGGGCTATCGTCGATCAGGCGGCGTTGGTGGCGGCACTGCAGGCCGGCAGGCTGGGCGGTGCGGTACTGGATGTGTTTGAGCAGGAACCGCTGCCGCAGGATGACCCGCTGTGGGATATGCCCAACGTGCTGGTGACGCCGCACAATTCCTTCCTTTCGGAGAGCAACAACAGCTCGATGTTTCGTGTCGTACTGGGGAATCTGCAGAAATATCTGCAGGAGAATAAGTAGTTTTGGGGTGGGGCGATGCTTGTTTGTGTCGCCCCACTTTTCTATTTGGCAAGCCGGGCGCAGGATGCAGAAAATAAGATGCAGAAAATAAGAAAGCCTCCCGTTATGGGCGGTGTCCATAAAACAGTTAAATCTCCGCATGAGTAATCACGCGGAGATTTTTCGTTTAGAATAGCCGCATGGCGGCGCAAGGGGTGCAGCCCCTTGTTCGGAACGAAGTGACGCAAGACAGCCCGGACTTCAATCGTCCGGGTTGTCTGCCTCGCAGAGCGCACATACAGGGCTTGCCCTGTATGTGCGCTCTTTGTTCCAAAGGGCTTTTTATTTAGTTTCCTGCTCTTTTTCCGATGAGCTTTAGCAAATGTGAAAAAGTATCAGCATTATTCAGTTCTCCCCAAGAAGCACTGAATATCTCCTTTGTAAAATCATCATCTGGAGCATACACCCACACTTTATCTTTGGATGCGATAACAGAGTATTTTACATTAAGTTGTCTGGCATAGCTTCTTGCCTGTATCCGTACTTCTTCCATTTCCTTTAGATTGGGAATACTGAGCTTTGCTTCAATTAGAGCAAATGCAGATTGATGTCCTCTGGTCGTTACAGGCAACAATACAAAATCGGGAATTAAGGCATGATTATGATTGCCAATCTCGATGTAAAGCTGCTGAACATATTCTTCCTCTGAATAACCAAGTTTGGCAATCAATGGTTTGATGAGTTTGTTCTCTACATCCTTTTCATTGACAAAATCTTGATTTCCGTCTGTGACTACAAATTCCAGTCTTGGAACATCAGTTTTTGCCAACTCCATAAGGTAATTATATTCTGACGGCATCAACTCTACGCCATTGATACCCTGCATATTTTTGCGGACAATCGGCACATCCTTGAAAATCTTGTCTTTTTGGAGCTGTTTCTGAGAAATCTGCTTTATAGAAACTGGATGAGCAATGTATGTGCATCTGTAGTAATAGAAAAACGGATCGTTGAAGCCGATTGAAACACTACGCCACACAGAATCAACCGCACTTACCGGTGTCCGTAAATACATTACAATCATATCACCGGCACG
Source organism: Bacillota bacterium (assembly GCA_017398165.1). Taxonomy (GTDB): domain Bacteria; phylum Bacillota; class Dehalobacteriia; order UBA4068; family UBA4997; genus Avidehalobacter. The sequence goes on along the minus strand of JAFQHB010000173.1, from coordinate 2,042 downwards.
AGTATCAGGATTGCATTGCCAACAGGTAATAGTATCAGCGTCACTTGCAAGGAACTTATCGTCTTTAGAGCCGCCAATAAAATATGCACTTTTGGGTTCTGGCAAATCTTTGATGATGTAGCTGTCAATCCCACCTATATATTTGGGTGCAAAATCATAAAGAAAGGCACATAATTCATAAGGGGACATGTGGTGCTTTTCTCTGAAATCCAGAAAAGCTCCGCATATATCGCCATAGAAATAGAAGCGCCCCTCATAATCCTTTTTGATTGGCATGGACGGCAATTCAATGTCAAATTCTTGGGCTATCTTTTCGAGAACATTGAAATTGTATTTGAAATAATAAGGAGTGAACAAATCTGGGATTTCAGCGGCTAAAGATGTTGTGAAATACTCAATAGAATCGGAGAAGCAAGCGAATACATCCTGTGCAGAGTAATTTCCCTCACCCTTTATGCCGTTGTAAAGGAATTGCATTGCTGATTCTATCGTGTATTCACCACTTTCCAAGAGAGCCAAATTATCATTCAAATCTTTAGAAAGATCTTGGAGTTGCTGTGCCGTATCTTCAATAATAGCCTTTTCAGGGCAATACGACAACCGAAACTTTCCAATAGTCTCAATATAGTCTTGTGACAGATTCCCGGTTAAATTCTGCTCAAAAAGGGAGACAACGATCTCCCCTCCAGCATTCAAATATGTCTGCCACATATAGTCATTGAACATAATTCCCCTCCTTTCAAAAAGGACTTATTTGAAAATATCCCATATGCTAAAAGATGTTTTATGATAGACTTTATTATACGCTGCTTTCTTAGGATTTTTAAGCCAGCCCATACCCTTTTTGCCGTAGCCCGGAATCAACGCTTTTTTGACAGCCCGTTTAGCCCGTCCCGTAGTTCTCGCTCTTAGACTTCTTTTTAGAGAAGGTGTCCTAAATCCAAATTTCATCTCAATCACCACACATTATCTTACTTGTAAAATGCATCAACGGAAAATTCTATTTGTAATTCATAAGTCTTTCCTTGAGAAAGGTAACGAGAAAAATATCTTATATTACCTATACTCGTCCATTCGGTATAACCTTTTCCGTCGTCGCTAAAGCATTCGTCCAAATACTGCGTGGTATTGCTAATTTCATTTTCTGTCAGAGGTTTATTAATAGCCGTTGAAATATTGCAAAGAATCTCTATTATTTCTTCTGGTGTGTCAGCATAGGTGCTTATGCTCATTTCATCTTTAGTTTCCCATGAACCACAATTCATAATAAGAATGTATTCACCTGCGACATCGCCCTTAATGGCATATGCACCATCATATTTTAAGAGTCTATCTTCAATAATCAGTTCCTCAGTAGCAAGAATGTCAGGATCTAACTTTTCGTTATAGAGCTCTACAAATTTCCTGACGACTTCAAATGTCCGTTCTTGATCGGATTCGGATTTTTCATCATCAGGGGTGATATCATCAGGAACGATATCATCAACAACTTCAACCTCTACTTCGTCCGATTTTATCATATGATCTGCCGTTTCAAAATAATAGGAAGTTGTTCCCGCTTGCACCCCTGTGATTGTATAAGACACATAGTAACCGGACATCAAGGACTCCTTCGCCTCATAGTCAATGCTGATTATGGAATCATCCTCAATAACAACATTAACATCACTTGTTTGAAACGATCTGAAATAATCGACTTCTACTTTAAGCTCATCAGAAGTCACGCCTACACCGATTGATTTATCCGGCAAATCATTTATAGAGAAAGAGTGTATTTCTGCGTCATCACACGCTGTACAGCAAAGAAGAATAATGCATCCTAATAAAATCGAAACCATTCTTTTGGTCATCTTCGTCATGTCAATACCTCCTAATAATAAAAAAGTGCGTGACCGAAGCCACGCACCGAAAAATGCAGAGCCTCGAATGCTGCGACACATCTTTTCACCGCCATAAAGGTGCGAAAACAGAGGATGCATTTTTACCAATGTAAAATGCACCTCTTATGGCGAAAATATTCAGATGTGTCGCACAAGTATTAT
>JAFQHB010000172.1 GCA_017398165.1 Bacillota bacterium | reverse complement strand
ATGAATATCTCCATGCGCCATATCAGCCTGTCTACCTGCGGTTTGGTGCCTCAGATCAGGCGTTTTGCGGATGATGATCTGGATGTCGGTCTGGCGATATCTCTGCACGCCCCGAATGATGAGCTGCGCTGCCGCCTGATGCCGATCAATCAGCGTTTCCCGATAGAGGAACTGATGTCAGCCTGCGATTATTATACCGAGCGCACCAAACGCCGTATCAGTTATGAGTACACGCTCTTTATGAATATTAACGACAGTACGGAACACGCCAGAGCTCTGGCCGGGCTGCTGCGCGGCAGATTGGCTCATGTCAATTTGATTGCGGCAAATTTGGTGGATGAAACAGGATTTTTGCCCAGCAGCGACGAAAGAGTAAAGGTATTCGCCAAAGTCCTGCAGGACTGCGGAATAGAAGCGACTGTGCGTGAAAAACGCGGGACCGATATCGATGGAGCCTGCGGCCAGCTGCGCCGCAAATCTGCTGATATCATCCTTTCGGAAGCAGAGGTGTCTGATGAAGATCGCATATAAAACACTGACATATTGCGGCAAACGCCGTGAAAATAATGAGGATTGCCTGCGGGTCATCCCGGAAGAAAACATTTTTATGGTGGCCGATGGTATGGGCGGCCATCTGGCCGGCGAGGTCGCCAGCAGTCTGGCGGTGGAGGCTGTATCCGGCTATCTGGGCCGGGCGCTGCGGCAGGAGGATGTGCAGTCGCCGGACGTTTTGCTGGAAGACGCTGTCCAGTTTGCCAATGCACGTGTTTTCAACGAGAGCCAAACCAGTGAGGAGTACGCCAATATGGGCTCGACTCTGGCATTGGCATGGCAGAATGATGACAGACTGTATATTGCGCATGTCGGCGACAGCCGGGCGTATATCTTTAATAAAAAGCAGGCCAGACAACTGACCAATGATCATTCACTGGTTGGTAATTTGCTGCGCGAGGGTGCAATAACGCCGCAGGAGGCGCTGAATCACCCGCAGCGGAATATACTTACCCGGGCACTCGGTGTGGAAGACCGCGTAAAAGTGGATATTCAGGTTTTTGAATTGCCCCTGCCGGGTTTTTTGCTGCTGTGTACGGATGGCCTGAGCTCTTATCTGGCGATGGATACGGTGCTGCCGCAGGTGGCCGAGAGCGTAGAGCCGGATCAAATACTGCCGGTATTGGCTGAGCTGGCCAAGGAATCGGGCAGTAATGATGATATCACCGGTATCCTGCTGTGGGAAGAGGAGGTGAGCAGCTATGAATAGTCTGGTCGGTACTGTCTTTCAGGATCGTTATGAGATACTGGAGGTTTTGGGCTCCGGCGGGACTTCGGTGGTGTATAAGGCGCGTGATAAAGTGCTGAACCGCCTCGTTACCATCAAGATCCTGCGTAAGCAATTTGCCGAGGATGAGAAATTCGTGCTGCGTTTCCGTAATGAGGCGCAGGCGGTTGCCAAGCTCTCACACCCCAATATCGTGAGGATATATGACGTTGCTTTCTCCGGCGATATGCATTATCTGGTGATGGAGTATGTAGAGGGCTGCAGCCTGAAGGAATACATAGATCGTAATTCGCCGCTGTCCGTTGACGAGAGTCTGCGGATTTTTGAGCAGCTTATCAGTGCTCTGCAACACGCACATGAGAATAACGTGATCCATCGTGATATCAAACCGCACAATATTCTGCTGGATACCAAGCATAACGTACGGGTTACTGATTTTGGCCTGGCTGTGAATGCCGGGGATCTGGGTATCGAGGCTGCGGCGGGCGATATTATGGGCTCGATTTATTATATGTCGCCGGAGCAGATCAAAGGTGAGACTGTCAGCAACGCCACAGATATTTATTCGGCCGGCATTTTGCTGTATGAGATGCTGTGCGGCTGCCGTCCGTTTTCCGGCAGGACTGCGGTGGAAATTGCCCGCCAGCATCTGAAGAGCAACCCCACACCGCCTCATAAGATCAACCCGGAGATATCGCGTGACCTTTCTTCCTTTACTATGAAGGCTATCCGCCGGGATATGGGGCTGCGTTTTACCGATACGACGCAGATGCTGGTGGATCTGCGTGCTCTGATGCATAAGGAGCCGCAGATGCCGCTTACTTCGTTGAATCTGGATATTGCTTCTCTGGCGCAGACGGATGTACAGCGCGACAGTGATGATGCGGCAGAAACACCTGTCATCACCAAAAAGCGACAGCCCGAGGAGCAGGAACCTGCCAAAAGAGGACTTTTCTTTCAGGACAGGAAGCCCACGCCGCTTTTCCTGATGATCGTATTTGCTTTGTTGCTGCTGCTGACGTTTGGCTTTTCGATGTTCAGTATTTTTAATACCCTGAGCGGTGATGATACCGAGATCGTGGTGCAGGAGCTGCGCGGCAAAACACTGACCGAAGTACAGGATATCCTGACTGAGGATGGATTACTGTATAATGTCAGCTATTCCTACAGCGATGAGTATGGTAAAGACATTGTCATATCGCAGAACATCCTGCCGGAGCAGAAGGTAAAGGCCGGGCGTGTTATTGAGCTGGTTGTCAGCCAGGGCAGCAAGACTTTCCTGATGCCGGTACTTGAGGGTATGACATTACCAGAGGCCAGAGTGACTCTGAATAATTACAAGGTGACGCTGGAGCCGACCGAGGTGGTGAATGATAAAGTACCTGCCGGGCAGATCATCAGCCAGCAGCCCGCACCTGATACCGAGGTAACTGCCGGTAGTGTGATAAAGGTAGAGATCAGCAAGGGTAAGGAGATAGTGGTGCCTGATCTGCGCGGCCGTACCGAGGATGATGCGATGGTGTTCCTGGTATTGCAGGGTCTGACGCTCGGTGAGGTGACCCGTCAGGAGAGCCACGAATATGAAGAAGGCTATGTGATCGGCCAGAGCCTGACGGTGGGTGAATCTGTTTTGGAGGGCAGCAGCATTGATATGGTGGTATCCTCCGGCCCCGGCCCCGCCAATAAGATAGCACGGGTGACTTATACCCTGCCGGCAGGCGATGGGCGCGAGTATAATATTATGATCGAGAT
>JAFQHB010000171.1 GCA_017398165.1 Bacillota bacterium | reverse complement strand
CTGCGGCCGCAGCGCGGTGGAGAAAAAGCTGGCTGAGCTGCAGTGGGATTATAACGCTGATCTGACGGTATTAAACGGCGAGAACACCTGCCACGGGCGCGGGCTGAATCGGCGTTATTTCCGTTTTTATAAAGAGCTGGGCGTGGATGTGGTGACGCTGGGCAATCATATGTGGGATAACGGCGATATTTTGCCGCTGCTGAAGACCGAGGATACCCTGTGCCGCCCGGCCAACCTGCCGCCGGGGCTGCCGGGCAGTGATTACGTAATCGTACCCTGCGGTGATATCAGGGTGGCGGTGGTAAACCTGCTGGGGCGTGTGAATATGAACATGCCTGCGCTGGATTGTCCTTTCCGCACGATGCAGCGGCTGCTGCCCGGAATAATGGAGCAGACGCCGGTGATACTGGTGGATTTTCACGCCGAGACGACCTCGGAGAAGCTGGCACTGGGGAATTTCCTCGATGGGCGGGTGACGGCAGTATGGGGCACGCATACACACGTGCAGACCAACGATGCCCGTCTGCTGCCGCGCGGTACGGCTTATCTGACTGACGCCGGGATGACCGGTCCGCTGGATTCGGTCCTGGGGATGGATACGGCGACGGTGGTGCGGCGCTATGTGACGGGACAGCCGGCTTCGATGCACCCGGCAGAGGGTGAGGCACAAATAAACGGCCTGATGGTGGAATTTACTGCCGCTGGCAAGGCCGTGAAAATTGAGACTATCAACCGTACGGTGCGGCTTTAATTAGCTGCGCCGTTTTTTCGTGCAGGATGCGGGCAGGGATGCGGCGAAATAATATAATATTGATACCGGATCGGATGTTGGAGGTCGGGCTCTTTGGGGTGCGGTTATGCCTGCTTCTTTACGCTGCCGTGTGCGCGGGGCGGCGGGGGGAATATGGGATTGTCCGGTTATTAAGAGGAGGTGCTGTTGATGTTGGCAGGTGATTTGGCCAATGCTTTTGCCGGTAAGAGATTTGATATGCACGTCCATACTACCGCCTCGGATGGTGTATCTGCCCCGGCGGATGTCGTGCGGCAGGCGGCGGCACTGGGGCTGGGTGGTCTGGCGATCACCGATCACGATACCTGCGACGGTCTGGCCGAGGCTGCTGCGGCGGCGCGGCAGGCCGGGATAACTCTGATTTTCGGTGTGGAGCTGAGCTGTGAGCTGGCACCTACCCGGGGCGCTGCCGTGCGCGAGGTGCATATGCTGGGATATTTTTATGATCCGGCACGGCGTGAGCTGGGGCAGATGCTGCGGTATTTGCAGCAGCAGCGGCGGCTGCGGGCGGTACGGATACTGCAGGCGCTGGCTGACGCCGGGATGCCGCTGGACAGCACTTTCCTGCGGGATTATGCTGAGGGCGGTGCGCCGGGGCGGGGCCTGATAGCGCGCAAGATGGTGCAGGCCGGCTATGTGCAGGACAGCGATGAGGCTTTTGACAAGTGGCTGGGGCACGGCCGCCCGGCTTATGTGCCGCGCTGGCGGCTGGACGCGACCGAGGCGGTGCGCCTGCTGCATCGTGCCGGGGGCGTGGCGGTAATGGCACACCCGATACAGGCTCGGGACGACCGTTTGATTGCTTTATTGGCGGCGGCCGGGCTGGATGGCTTGGAGTGCTGCCATCCCGATCACGATGCCGGGCAAGAGCAGCATTACCGGGCGATAGCGCAGCGGCTGGGGCTGGCGACCACCGGTGGCTCGGATCACCACGAAAGCGGTCTGGGCGGGCATACCGCCGCCGGCGCCGAGATAATGGAGCTGCTGCGGCGGAGACATAGTAAGTAAGAGTGAAGAGTGAATAAGTATTAGATAGGGGGAGATAAAAGGGGCAAAGTGTCGTCAGGTGGGTGGCGGCTGATGAGATAAGATCGGGCGCAGCGGAATATACTATCCCCACAAGCCTTTGCGGCGGGGGAGGTATCAGGATTTGAAGGGTAATAAGACGGACGAATTGGAACTGCTGCCCTGCTGTCGGTCGGCGGAGGATGTATACCCGGGTGAAATATTGCTGCGGCATCGGGTGGCCGCGCTGGAAGAAAAGATAGAGCAGATGAAGGCATCCCGGCGGGTTCTGCTGCGCCTGCTGGAGCGCGCCGATCAGGAGCGCCGTATAGAGACAGGCAATCTGCGGATGGAGAACCAGCGTCTGCGCCGCCAGAACAAGCTGCTGGCGCACTCTCTGTGGGACAAGAACCGCGAGATCGTATTGCTGAAAGGGCGCGGCGAGGGCTGAGTGCCGCTGTGCAGTATTGGCCTGAAGTATGAATATTTTCAGCGGCACGCCCGGTGCTTTGTGCCGCTTGGCGCATTCACTCGCTTAGTTTATAGCCCGCGTACACAGGCCGGGTGCAGCGTCCTGCATTGAGGATTATGCGGATGCTGTGTGCGCTGGGCTGCCGGGTAATTTTACAGACAGGTTTCTGTAAAAAATATCGGTTACACACTGGACAATTTGCCTCGAATATTGTAAAATAGATAAAATACAATATCACTGAATATTGTGCATATCGCTTATTATTACTGGGGAGGTGTATTGCTTTTGTGTGCAAAAGTAATTAAAGAAGGATTGACCTTCGACGACGTATTGTTGATCCCGGCAGAATCCAATGTCCTGCCGAATGAGGTCGATGTCACCACGCGCTTTTCGCGTAATATCCGTTTGAATATCCCGATCGTCAGTGCCGGTATGGATACCGTTACCGAGTATCGTATGGCGATCGCAGTCGCTCGTGAGGGCGGCATCGGCGTAATACATAAGAATATGTCTATCGAGGCTCAGGCTGCTGAGGTCGATCGTGTAAAGCGTTCGGAGCACGGTATTATTATCGATCCCGTTTTCCTCTCGCCCGAGAATACTATCGCCGAGGCGCTGCAGTTGATGTCCCGCTATCGTATCTCCGGCGTGCCGATCACTGTGGACGGTACACTGGTAGGTATCCTGACCAACCGCGACCTGCGTTTTGAAGAAGACGTCAACAAGCAGATCAAGTACGTGATGACTACCGAGAATCTGATCACTGCGCCGGAGGGTACCTCCATCGACGAGGCCAGAGATATCCTGAAGCAGCATCGTATCGAGAAGCTGCCTATCGTGGACAAGGATTACAAGCTCAAAGGTCTGGTAACCATCAAAGATATCCAGAAGATGGTGAAATATCCCAATTCCTGCAAGGACGCTAACGGCCGTCTGCGTGTTGCGGCTGCTATCGGCGTGGGCGCAGGTACTTTTGAGCGTGCCAGAGCACTGATCGACGCCGGTGTTGACGCACTGGTAATTGATACCGCACACGGCCATTCTCTGGGTGTTATCCAGCAGGTCGCCAGAATCCGCGACGCCTTCCCGGAGGTCGATATCGTAGCCGGCAACATCGCTACCGGCGCTGCTGCCAAGGCACTGATCGAAGTCGGTGTTGACGCTGTGAAGGTCGGCATCGGACCCGGCTCTATCTGCACTACCCGCGTAATTGCCGGTATCGGTATGCCCCAGATCACCGCTATTATGGATGCTGCCGAGGTAGCTGCGAAATATGACGTGCCGATCATAGGTGACGGCGGTATCAAGTACTCCGGCGATATTGTGAAGGCTCTGGCTGCCGGTGCAAGCTGTGTAATGATGGGCAGCCTGCTGGCCGGTACTGAGGAAAGCCCGGGTGAAGTCGAGCTGTATCAGGGCCGCAGCTTCAAGGTATACCGTGGTATGGGCTCTCTGGCTGCTATGAAGCAGGGCTCGAAAGATCGTTACTTCCAGGATAATGCTGCCAATGCCAAGCTGGTGCCTGAGGGCATCGAGGGTCGCGTACCCTACAAAGGGCCTATGGCTGATACTGTATTCCAGATGCTGGGCGGTGTGCGTGCCGGCCTTGGTTATTGCGGCGCACCTGATATCCAGACTCTGCAGGAGAAGGCAGAGTTCGTGAAGATCACTGCGGCAGGCCTGATCGAGAGCCATCCGCATGATGTGCAGATCACCAAGGAAGCACCGAACTACCACCTGTAATGCGTGTGCGGTATGAGGCCGCTGCACGGGGAGAGTGATAATGTATGTTGCGAAAATTGCAGAATAAACCGGCCGGATGGCCGGACAAGCTGGTACGTATGTCCTGGATGCTGCTGTTGATGCTGGCGTTGGCTGGCTGCGGCGCTGATGATGCAGCAGCCGACGGACAGGCGGCGGATAACGCCGGGGATGAAATGTCTTTGACTACGCTGACGGAATACGGTGTGGCACCGCTGGAGCTGACTGAGCGCGATATGCAGTTGTTAGACGTGGTGCCCGGGGCGCATCAGCACGAATTTATGCTGGCGGAGTTTTATGCGCCGGAGCAAGCCGATACCCTGAAGTTATCGGTCTGGTCTTTGGATGAAAACGGCAAGTGGCGTCCTGATGGCGCTGTGTCCAGCAGGCTGGATAACATCTATAATGTTAATGAGGCCGGGCGTGGGGTGCTTTCAGCCCGCTGGAGCGACGACCTGCACGATATGAGTGTATCTTTGGAAGAACATTCCTATGGTACCAGCAGCAGTAGTAAGGGGACCTATAATATTGACAGTTTGCTGGACGAGACTATTGATTGCAGCTATAGTACTATGATCAAAAACCTGAGCCAGCCGGCAGAGATGGTGTTGGGTCAGCCGATACCGCTCTGTATCATATCCTGCCGCAGGACGGAGGACGGGCAGGAAAATTTCTCGCTCAGTGATTACTATAATACCGGGAAATTCGCCGGCAGCCTTTATGTCGGTGCTGTCACTGTGACTTTCCTGGATGATAAAGGCGAGGATCAGGGTGCTGCTGTAAATTAAAACTGCCGACCGTATTAAAAACCGAATTTTTGACCGCAGTTCTGCCTGTATGGGCGGGGCTGCGGTTTTTTTGTGTCTATGCGGTGGGGAGAAAATTTTTTAGCAAAAATTTAGCGGCGAACCGGGTAGGATGCTGTCAAAATAGGCAGAGAGGGGTTATAATGATCGTAATTGGTGTCGAGGATTGTCGAATGATGTCAATATATGTCATAGAAATCAGTGTTGGGGCGAGAGGAAAGGTTTGGTGACCGTCGAAAAGATTATTACAAGATTTATCTTCTAAATTATATTTTAATACTATGTTATGCTCGCAAATAATACGGCAAGTTGAAAAATCAAACAAATTCGCAGGAAGAAACGCTTTGGCCAAAGCAGCAGGTATCCCGGCCGTTAAATGTGAGCAGCAAATTGTGGGTATTGAATTGAAAAGTGGGCATTGAGAGGTATGATCTTGGGCTAAGGGATGCGTGTCGGGCATCGGCTGCGGCGGGATAAGCAGCAGACGCCCGGCGCAGTATCGCGGCAGCAGGCATTAGAGAATAACGAAAGAAGGAACGAGGACATGGGTGAAAATCTGAAAAGAAAAATCCGCGTGATGCTGGCGGATGACAACAGGGTATATTGCGGGCAGGTAAAGGAGTTTTTGGAGCAGCACGGTGATTTTGAGATATTGGGGATGGCGTATAACGGCGAAATGCTGCTGGAGATGCTGGAGGAGCAGCGGCCGGATGCTATCCTGCTGGATGCGGTGATGCCCAAGGTCGACGGCCTGGGTGTATTGGAGGCATTAAACCACAAGCCGGAAAGTGAGCGCCCCAGAGTGATGGTGCTGAGCGGCCTGGGGCAGGAGGATATGATGCACAAGGCTATCGAGCTTGGCGCGCAGTATTATATGATGAAGCCGATCGATTTCAACGTGCTGGCTGACCGGCTGCGGACTCTTTGCAGCACGACACCGCGGCAGAATACCGGTTTTGCGCCGCTGGTGCGTAATCTGGATATTGAGGTGACGCGTGTGATCCAGCAGATGGGGGTGCCGGCACACGTGAAAGGCTATCAGTATCTGCGGGATGCCATAATCCTGGTGGTGGAGGAAATGAATCTGCTCGGTGCGGTGACCAAGGAGCTGTATCCGCTGATAGCCGAGAAGTATAACACCACTGCCAGCCGGGTGGAGCGTGCTATCCGCCATGCTATTGAATTGGCGTGGGACAGGGGTAATGTCGATCTGATGACGAAATTCTTTGGCTATACCATCAGTATGGAACGCGGCAAGCCGACCAACAGCGAATTCATCGCGATGGTGGCCGATCGGCTGCGTATTGGCGAGAAAGTGATTTAACAGCCCGTTAGTTTGCTGCATTTATGCTATGCTCGCTGCTGTCGGCACATCCCGCTGCTCCACCACCCGGAAAGGCATACCGGCATATTCTATCGGGCACCAGGCAGGCAGGTAATTCTCTTCTTATGGGGGCTCTGTGTGCCACCTGCCGGGCTTGTATTGATGGGTTGCCGGGTGGAGATGGTATTGGAGGGAGCAGCGGCAGGCATACTGAAGAAAACGGCTGGTATTTTGATATCCGCCCCGGCATATGATTTGGCAGGGAGGGGATATCTATGATAATGTTCACGATGACAGCGCCGCGCCGCAAGCTGAAGCGGGCGCTGCAGGCCGGTGGGATGGTGCTGCTGCTGGCAGCGGTGGTGCCTGCTATATACTCCAGCCTGACGGAGGCCGAGGCGATGAGCTCTTTTGCGGATGCCGGGGCAGCTGCGGCAGACAGCACAGAAAGTGCAGAAAATGCAGGTAATTCGGGAAATGCAGGTAATTCGGAAAGTGCAGATGGAGCAGATAGTGCAGATGGTGAGGTAAGTGCGGCCGGGGCGGATACCGCCGGGGCTACCGATAATACCGAGGGCGCCGGGCCGGAGACTGCGGCTGTGGAGGAGGAAGGCACCGGTCTGCTGGATGCGCTGCGCGAGGTCTTATTCGGGCCGGAGCGGCAGATAGAGATGTATTGATGGCATAGGCCGGGCAGCCCCCGGTCTTTTATTACCGCTATTCTTCCCGGCTATTTGCTGCGGCTATGGTTTGTATCGTCTGTTTGTGATATAATTAAGATAGTTGATGAGCATTGTATGGCAGGGGGATGATGATATGGCGAAGCGGG
>JAFQHB010000170.1 GCA_017398165.1 Bacillota bacterium | reverse complement strand
TCTAATACTCCTGTTCTGGTTGTTTTGGTATATCCAGACGTATTGTATAATATCCCTATGCAAAAATCAAGCCTGAAATCAAGGAGGAACGGCAAAATGACAGTAAACAGAGCCGATAGAAATGACAGAAGTGAATTGAACAGAAATCTGGCGCAGATGCTGAAAGGCGGCGTAATTATGGATGTGACTACGCCGGAGCAGGCCAGGATCGCTGAGGCGGCGGGCGCCTGTGCGGTGATGGCATTGGAGCGTATCCCGGCGGATATCCGTGCGGCGGGCGGTGTATCGCGGATGAGCGACCCGGCGATGATCCGGGGCATCCAGGAGGCGGTATCCATCCCGGTGATGGCCAAGTGCCGCATTGGGCATTTTGCCGAGGCACAGATATTGCAGGCCATCGAGATAGATTATATCGATGAATCTGAGGTGCTCTCGCCGGCAGATGATAAGTATCACATCGACAAGACGCAATTTGACGTGCCTTTCGTATGCGGTGCGCGTGATCTGGGCGAGGCACTGCGGCGTATCAACGAGGGTGCGGCGATGATCCGTACCAAGGGCGAGCCCGGGACGGGTGATATCGTGCAGGCGGTGCGGCATATGCGGATGATGCAGGCCGAGATACGCCGTATCGGTGCGATGGCCGAGGACGAGCTTTTTGATGCGGCCAAGGAGCTGCAGGTACCCTATGAGCTGGTGCGCTACGTTCACGATCACAAGAAGCTGCCGGTGGTAAATTTCGCGGCGGGCGGCGTGGCCACCCCGGCGGATGCGGCGCTGATGATGCAGTTGGGCGCTGAGGGTGTATTTGTCGGCTCGGGCATCTTTAAGTCCGGCAATCCCGAAAAAAGAGCCGCTGCTATCGTCAAGGCAGTTACCAATTTTGCCGACGCCAAAATGTTGGCGGAGCTGTCCGAGGATCTGGGCGAGGCGATGGTCGGTATCAACGAGCAGGAAATAGAATTGCTGATGGCAGAAAGAGGAAAATAGGCTATGCGTATTGCGGTATTGGCTTTGCAGGGGGCTTTTATAGAGCACGAGCAGGCCTTGGCGCGGCTGGGTGTGGAGATGCTGGAGATACGCCGGCTGCAGGATATGAAAGCCTCCTTTGATGGGCTGATAATCCCCGGCGGCGAGAGCACCGTGCAGGGCAAGCTGCTGCGCGAGCTGGGGCTGCATCAGCCGCTGCGGCAGCATATCGCGGCGGGTCTGCCGGTATTTGGCACCTGTGCCGGGTTGCTGCTGCTGGCCGGGCGGATAGAGAACGATACCAGGGTGCATCTGGCGACTATGGATATCACGGCGGTGCGTAATGCCTATGGGCGGCAGCTCGGCAGCTTTTATACCGAGGCGGATTTCCGAGGTATCGGCAAAATCCCTATGACGTTCATCCGGGCGCCGTATATTGCTGCGGTGGGTGCTGCGGTACAGACTCTGGCCGAGGTAAACGGGCGTATCGTGGCGGCGCGGCAGGGAATGCAGTTGGTGACGGCTTTTCATCCCGAGCTGAATGATGATCTCTCGGTACATCGGTATTTCGTTGAGATGATCGCCGGGGCGGCTGTATGATTGTATATGTTGTGTGGCAGCATAAAATAAGTCTCTGTCCTATATGAGTATTGATGAATAAAAAATAATTATGCACAAATAGATTTGTGATAACAAAAATAATTACCACTTAACAAGTTCAAAGATAAACCTATATCTTTTGACTTAAAAGGTTTGTTAAGTTAACAATTTTGTTAACTTGGTCTCTGTATCGTGACAAACGGGTAAAAGTATGTTACAATATAGTTAGAAATTGAAACTTTTTGCTGATTTTGTTGTCTATATGTTAGAAAGAGCTACACAAATAAAAATTTATCTATACAGATAATCTGCCAAAAGGCTTGATTATAAATATTCTAAAAGGAGATTGCTTTTTGAAGAAAACAATCAAAACACCGGAGATTGTATTCTAACTGGGAGGTTAGTGTAAATACAATCTGCACAAACCTCCCAGCATTGGAGTCAACAATCATCAGGAGGAAAAACAATGAATAAAAATGACTACATCATTCGTTTAGAAAGAAAAGAAGAACACAGAGAAGTTGAAACCCTTGTTAGAGAAGCATTTTGGAATGTTTATCGCCCAGGTTGTTTAGAGCATTATGTACTCAATCAACTTAGAAACGACCAAGCCTTTGTTCCGGAACTTGATTTTGTTATGGAGAAGGACGGAAAATTGATTGGGCAAAATATGTTTATGCGGGCAACCATTAAAGCGGATGACGGCAGAGATATTCCCATTATGACAATGGGCCCAATCTGCATTACTCCCGAATTGAAACGACAAGGGTACGGCAAAATCCTGTTGGATTATTCTTTGGAAAAAGCGACGGAACTCGGTTGTGGTGCACTGTGCTTTGAGGGTAATATCCATTTCTATGGAAAAAGCGGTTTT
>JAFQHB010000169.1 GCA_017398165.1 Bacillota bacterium | reverse complement strand
TCATCAGCAGCTTCATCCTGTCCAGCACCGGCGCAGGGATGGTGTTATAGACCACATCACACTTCGGCAGTATATCTTCCAGTGCCGTCCACGGGTATATCGCATATCCCTGACGTGCCGCCCGCGCAAAGCGCGATGCACCGCGATTAGACACGATAACCTCCGCCCCCAGGGCACGCAGCCGCGCCGCCAGTGCCTCGCCTACCCGACCAAAGCCCAACACCAGCGCCCGCATACCGTCTATCGTTATATCCGTCTCCTGCATAGCAGCCATCAATGCGCCCTCTGCCGTCGGCACTGCATTGGGAACAGCCACCTCATCCAGCTCTGCTACCTCATAAAGCCGCAAACTGCAAGCGGCACACAAATCCCGCAGATAGCCCGAGGCCACACCGACCATCACCGGTGTGCCGGAGGGCAGACCTGCCAATGTTGTTGCATCAATTATTGTCCGCGGCGCAAAAGGCGCGTGCAGGCAGCCGTTTTCAGCTATACCCGGCAGCGGCAGCAGTACCAGCTCGGCTCCGCGCACCGCATCCTCCGGGCTGGCAAAATTCATTACCCCACCCGGCAGCGCAGCCGCCGGCAGCCCGAATACCCGCAACGAAAAACCAGCGGATTTCAGCGCAGGCACCAATGCCAGCTCCCGTTTATCACCACCCAAAAGTGCTACCACTTTTTCAGCCATGATCTCACCGCCCGAATTCTCAAATTTCTATATCATATTCCACCACGCAGCCAATGGTCAAAGACCGGGCAATAAAAAAAGACGGCAAAGCACATCAGCTTCACCGCCTTATATTTTTACAAACCTGACAGATTTTCAGGATACTACGACATTCGGGAGTCCCCGTCATCCCACCCCATTTAGTTTTTACCTGCTCGCACAGGCTGGGATAATTTTCAGAGCTTTATAGACAGGTCTCAGTTAAACATAAAATACACTTACAGCAGGGTATCCAGATCGCGCAGCAGCACGCCTTCTTTCAGGCCAACAATATGCTCTGCCGCCATCGCCACACCGGGGATATAAGCCTCGCGCGAGAGGGCATCGTGGCGAATGCACAATACCTGCCCCGTCGCCCCGAATACGACCTCCTGGGTTGCCACATAACCGGGCAGGCGCACACTGTGTACGCGCATCCCATCCAACTCGCCGCCGCGGCTGCCAGGCAGACGTTCAAATTCCTGTGTATTGCCCTGAGCCAACGGTTTGCGTACATCAGCAATCATCTCCAGAGTCGTCACCGCAGTACCGGAGGGCGCGTCGAGCTTTTGATCGTGATGCCGCTCGATAACCTCGACGTGCGGCATATATTTAGCAGCCTCGCGGGCAAAGCGCATCATCAGCACCGCACCCAACGCAAAATTGGAGGCGATAAACACCGGCGTTTCATACCTGGCACACCAGACCTCGATCTGCCGGAAGTCAGCCTCCGAAAAACCGGTCGTACCCACCACGATCGGCGTTTTATGCGATACGGCAGTACGGATATTCTCCATCACGACACCCGGGCTGGTAAAATCCACCACCACATCCGGCTTTACCTCATCAATAACGGCAGCCAGATCGTTTTTGATACCAAAACCCAACGCGTTCACACCGCACAAAAAGCCATAATCCACGTCGCTGCATTTGATATCCACCGCACCGACTATCTGCATATTCTCCAGCGCAGACAACCCGGCCGACAGGGCTCGTCCCATCTTACCTGCTGCACCGTTCATCACTATCCTGATCTGCTCAGACATTTCAATTCCCCTCCGCACGACGGCCTTCCGTGCGAGGTCAATCATAGGCAATATCCACCACAATGACCTCGCTGCCGATCTTGCACACCTTATCCCACGGGATATTCAGCACCCGCTTATCCCCACGCAAAAACATCTTCTCGGAGAACGGATGATCGGTGCGGCAGGGCATAATGATCGCCTCGATGATCCCGGTATCGGGATTCACCACCAGATCAGAATCCCCTACCGATCCCATAATCTCGCCGTCGTATATATTGATTATTCTTTTACCTAAAAGCTGACTCAAACGCATCAAGAACACCCCCTGATCGTTTAAGCTTATGCGGGCAGGCCATACCTTATGCCGCCCAAACTGCACACTCAGACGCCGCTGTGCCCAAAGCCGCCCGCGCCGCGCTCACTGTCCGCCAGCAGAGTCACCGGCTGCAGCTCGGCCCGGATATAACGTGTAAACACCATCTGGGCTATCCGCATACCACGGCTCACACAGAAAGGCTCGCTGCCCAGATTGATGAGCAGCACCCCCACCTCGCCGCGGTAATCCGCATCAATAGTGCCGGGGGTATTCAGCAGCGTCAGCCCGTGCCGCAACGCCAGGCCGCTCCTCGGACGCACCTCCGCCTGGCAATCCTCCGGCATCTCCAGCGAAAGCCCCGTAGGTATCAGCGCCCGCTCCAGCGGACGGATGATAATATCATCATCAATGCAGGCCAGCAGATCCATCCCTGCCGCAGCCTGAGATTGATATTCCGGCAGCGGCAGCCCGGCATAAGCCGCCGAGGTCTTTACCTTTACCGTCAGACGCTCACTTAACATGAAAGTATCCTCGACAGGTCTACCTTGGGCTCATTCGGGCCGACAAGAGAGAGCACCAGCTTCTCGGGCTGCAGTAATTCAGCAGCCAGCTTCTGCACATCAGCACAACCCACCTGCATAATCTGCGCCACCTGCTCCTCCACCGTACGCACATTACCATATACCGCCTCGTTGCGCCCCAGACGTACCATTACATTGGCCGAGCTTTCCAGCCCCATCAACAGGCCGGATTTGAATTGCACCTGCGCCCGGCGCAGTTCATCCTCCGTCACACCGTAGGCGGCGATACGTGCCATCTCACAGCCCAGCACACGCAGCAGCTCGTCCGCCTTTTGCGGGCTGGTCGATGCATAGGCCGAAAAAGCCCCGCCAAAACGCTGCGCGCTGACAGTCGAGCACACGCTGTAGGTCAGGCCGCGCTTCTCCCGTACCTCCTGAAAGAGACGCGAGGTAATACCGCCGCCCAGAATGCTGTTCAAAATATTCAGCTTATAGATATCTGCATCATCACCGGCCAGTCCGGGCACACCCAGAGTCACGTGGATCTGCTCGATATCCTTATGTACGTATACCTTGCCGGTGCCATATACCGGAGCCGGCAGCAGCGGCTTTTGCCATACATCCGAGCGCATCCCGCCCAGATATTTTTCGGCCAGCGCCAATACCTCCTCACGGCGCACGTTGCCGGCCACCACCAGTATGGTATGCTCCGGCGCGTAATGACGGCGGCAGTATTCATCAATATGCTCCCGTGTGAAGGAGCTGACCGAATCCACCGTACCGATCACCGGCAGACCATAAGGATGTCCGGCAAAAAGTGTACGGTTAAACATCTCACCCACCAGATCATCCGGCGTATCCTCATACATATTGATCTCTTCCAGAATGACGCCCTTTTCCTTAGCCCATTCCCCGGCCGGGAACTGCGAATCCAAATACATATCAGACAAAATATCCAGACACAGCCTCAAGTCCTCACTGAGAGAGCGGGTATAATAGCAGGTATATTCACGGGAGGTAAAGGCGTTCATCTGGCCGCCTACATCCTCCAGCAGGCGGGCGATCTCCTGATAATCACGCCGTCCCGTTCCCTTGAAAAGCATATGCTCCACCACGTGCGAGATACCACCGCGGTCAGCCTCCTCATAGGCCGAGCCGGTGGCCGCCCACAGAGCCGTAGTCACCGAATAAACATCCGGCATTTCCTGAGTCAGCACACGCACACCGTTTGCCAACTGATCCTTATAAAACATACTAAACACTCCATAATCCAATTTGATGCCAAATCGCAACGCCGAATTATTCAGCGTTAACAGAATGTTTATTCGCTCTTGATTGACAAAATCCTTTATTTGCACCTGCATCAGTACAAAAAAACATTACTCAGCACCAAATATCACTCACCCGGTATTATCCTGCCCCATAGCTGCTGCAGTGCATCAGCCGCCCGATGCAGCGCCAGCCGCCAGCGATCCGGACGGGCATCAGCTGCCGCCAGCAGATTGACACTGCCAATACTGCCGCCGTCTGCCGTACAAAATTCCAGCGTACCCACGGTCTCACCCGCCGCTACCGCCGTCAGCTCATCTGCCTGCCGCCAGTGATATACCGGGCGGACCTCATCAGCCTCCACCGGCAGCACTGCCCGCAGCCCACCGGCTGCACGCACCGGCACCGGCTCGGCCGCCGCAAATACACCCAGGTATTGCCCCTCGCGCACCAGTTCTCTGCTGCCAAAGCCGTCGATACCATAATTAAGCAGTCTCAGGCTATCCGCATAGCGATCCTTGCTATCCAGCACCACAGCGATCACACTGCGCCCGTCACGCTCCATAGAGCTCACCAGACACGCCCCGGCGGCATTGGTCGTGCCGGTCTTGATGCCGGTCACATATTCATTCTGCACCAGCAGCTTGTTGGTGTTCTTCAGAGAGCGGTCATAGCTGCCGCCGTGCATAGTACCATACACACTGCCGACGCGGCTGCGGAATTCCGCATTCTGCATCGCGCTCCTGGCCAGCAGTGCCAGATCATAGCAGCTCATCACGTGGCGATCATCCGGCAGCCCGTTGGTATTCATCAGCACCGCGTTATCCGCCCCCAGCATCCCGGCCTTGGTATTCATCAAATGTACGAAATACGGCTCGCTGCCCACCGCCCCCTCGGCGATGGCATAGCAGGCGTC
>JAFQHB010000168.1 GCA_017398165.1 Bacillota bacterium | reverse complement strand
GCAGCTCGGCCAGCAGCGATATCACCTCGCGCGTATCCTTCACCACCAGCACCGGCGTATGCATAGACACACTCTCCGGCGCATACTCCGCGATGACAGCCGCCGCACCGTTGGCGATGGCGTGTTCGATGTAATTATGCCCGTCGGTAGTCTCGCCCACCAAAGCGATGAAAAGATCCTCGGGCTGCACAGTACGGGAATCATACTGCAGATTCTTCACACTGATATCCGGCACCTGCGCCGGGTCAAGCCCCAGATAAAAAGCTATGTCTCTCAATCTCATAATATCGTCTCCTCCTGCCCATCCGGGCGGGCATACCGCCCTGGCTTTTTTTGCTGTAATGCGCCTGATATCAGGCTGCACTTTTATCATCAGATATTGGATGCGTTTTTATCGCGTCAGTACTATTCTGTCATAACTATTGTATTGCTTGCTGCATTCATCTTATTGCCCGCTGCCGTCCAGTGCCTCCACGATATTGCCGGGCGTTACTTCACTCTCATCTATCGACTGGAAGGCTACGTCCACCACATCGCCGCGCTTCACTTTTGTGCCCGGTATGGGGTACTGCTGATAAGCCGTGCCGGAGCCGCTGGTTTTGACCTTCAGCCCCATAGCGTTCAATATCTCGGCTACCTCACGTACGTATTTGCCGGTCAGATCAGGCACCACCACGGTGTCGCCGTCACTGCTCTGCACAGTATCCAGCAGCACTTTCGTACCCACCGGCACCTGGCTGAATGCCGCAGGCGTCTGTTTGCCGATATATACGCCGGTACCGCCCAGCTCATATTTCAGCCCCGCCACCGAGATGACCTTTTTGGCTTCCTCGGCCGTCAGATTGGCTACATCCGGCACCGATACCATCTGTTCGGCCTTGATGTCTATTTTATCCGTCTTGATATCCGTCACCTGCGATACCACACCGAGATAACGCAGCGTATCCGCCATAATAGGCTGCAGCAGCGGTGCCGCCACCTGGCCGCCCTGATACAGGTCGCCGCCCGGCTCGTCGATCATTACCAGCATTACTACCCGCGGATCATCCACCGGCGCCACCGCACAGAAAGAAGCGATGTACTTGCCCTCCTGATATCCGCCGACACCCGGCTTCTGCGCCGTACCGCTCTTGCCGCCGACACGATAGCCGGCAACATAAGCCTTCGAGCCGGTACCGTTGCTGACTACGCTCTCCAGCATACGGCATACGGTATCCGCCACATCTTCCGATATCACGCGGCGCACCTCTTTGCGCTCAAAATTCTGCACCACGTTGCCCTCGTTATCCGTCACCTGATAGATGATCTGCGGCTGCAGCAGCATACCGCCGTTGGCCACTGCCGATACCGCCGTCACTAATTGCAGCGGCGTCACCGCGATACTCTGTCCGATAGACATAGTGGCCATATCCAGCTTTGAGGCCTTCTTTTCATCGATCAGGATGCCCTTAGCCTCGCCCTGCAGGCCCAGACCCGTCACATCACCAAAGCCGAAAGCGTGTATGTACTGATAAAAAGTACCCGGCTTGTGCGCCTCGATCTTCTGCTGCAGCTCTACAAAGCACGGGTTGCAGGAGTTTTGAATGATCTCGGCAAAGCTCTGGCTGCCGTGCGGACGATAGTGCCGCCAGCACTTGATACGATGCGAGCCGACCTGTATCGATCCGGAATCATAAAAACGGTTGTTCACGCTTACCGCACCGGAATCCAGAGCCGCCGAAGCCGTAATGATCTTAAAGGTAGAACCAGGCTCATAGGTATCGGTTATCAGCATATTGCGCCGATGGCTGGCATCATAATTCTGGTAATTGTTCGGGTCATAGGTCGGGCGGTTGGCCCAGGCCAATATCTCACCGGTCTGCGGATCCATCGCCAGTACGGCGGCCGCTTTGGGCGGCGTTTCGCTGTTCATCAGCGTATCCAGCTCCCGCTCCGCGAAGTACTGGATGTTCTCGTCGATAGTCAGGTAAATATTATAACCATCCTTGGGCTGATTGTATTCCTGTATCGCCTGCTGGATGATATTGTTCTTGCTGTCATATTCGGTCACAATGCTGCCGTCAACGCCCTTTAATATCTCGTCATAAGAGTACTCGATACCCTCCAGACCCTGATTATCAATACCGGCAAAGCCCAGCAGATTGGCGGCCAGCGTTACCTTGGGATAATAGCGCTGTGTCTCCTCGATCAGCATCACACCCGGCAGGTCGCTTTCTTCCAGCGCATCCACCGCATCAAAATCCGCCTTGCGCTTTACCCACTCAAAATACGAATTTTTCGTCAGCCGCTGATACACGGTATCATAATCCATATCCAGTATAGAAGAAAGCTTCTCGGCCACCTCGGGCCGCTCGTCCTCGTCTATGTCACCCGGATTCACCGCTACCGAATCCGTACTGACGCTCACTGCCAGCACCGCTCCGGTGCGGTCATATATCGTGCCGCGATTGGCCGCCACCGTCACCGAGCGCATACGCGTATTTTCGGCCTTCTCCTGCAGTTCAGCACCCTGCACCAGCGTGCGGTACGCCAACCCGCCGATCACCACCACAAAAATCAAGATCAGGAAAACAAAAACGCCGATAACATTTCTTCTGGCCAGAAAACTGCTTCGCATCTATGTTTCGCCTCCCCGTTTATTCGTTGCAATACCTGCCGCACAAAGCTTATCAAGAAATATATATTATGCCCGGTACGAAAAATGCCCGCCCCGCCGAATCAGCCGTAAATATAGAAGTAAAGCCTCAGGCAACACCGGGGGCTTTACTTCACAAATGCTATACTTACTCTGCAGATTCACCGACCTGCATATTGCTGCCGCCGGTACCGGCCAGCATTTTCCAGATAGTACCAAAGGTTTCCGTCAGCTTGTCCTCTGCCCCGGCCTCCAGCACCTCTACCGAGCCATAGCCGAGAGCCGCCGTCTCGATAGCCATACCGTTGCTGCTCATCCCATAAGAAGCGTCAGCCGTATGATCGTAATAAATTACCGATTCCTCAGTGGCCGAGACCATAT
>JAFQHB010000167.1 GCA_017398165.1 Bacillota bacterium | reverse complement strand
GATGATCGTGATCCCCCACGATGACTACCTGATAGCCGTCCAGATACAGCTCCTTGGCTGCCTTTTGCACCTTGGCCACAAAAGGACAGGTAGCGTCGATGACCTCGACACCCATCTGCTGTGCCTGCTCGTATATCTCCGGCCCTACCCCATGCGAACGTATCACGATACGGGGAACATTGTTTTCCCGTTCATCAACCGGCAGCCCGGCCAGATTATCCACAACACAGACCAGAGGCGAGAGACGCTCTGTCTCGCGCGGGTTGTGAATCAGCGGCCCCAGCGAATAGACTCTGCCTTGCTCTGCCGCCTTGACAGCCATAGAGACCGCCCGCTTGACACCGAAACAAAACCCGGAGTTATCTGCAACGCGAATTTCCATAAACACCTTCACCCCAAGCTTATTCAGCCGATTTCGGAAAAATTATCCGCCAACAACAAATGCCAATTAAATAAAATTCTCTGCCCGTTATCTGAAATCCTGCCCGGAGAGCAACATTTTTTCGATATCGTTACGTACAGCCTCGGCCAGTGCGGTATTATCCGGCTTGCCGTTCTCTGCCGTATAGTTGCGCGGGTCTATCGGGTCGCCCACTATCACCCGCGGGCGTGGGCGGCGCAATCCTATGTAATTCGGTGCGTCAGTCAGCGCCACCGGCACCACCAGCGCCTTGCCGCGTGATGCCAGCATAAACGAGCCCTCCTTAAAGGGCAGCAGCACTTCGTCAGTCTTATTGCGTGTTCCCTCAGGGTAAATACCGACGACCTCGCCCCGGCGCAGATATCCCAGCGCAGTTTTGATGGCCTTGATATCCGCCTCGCCGCGCTCCACGGTGAATGCGCCCAGTATCTTCATCAAAAAAGCCAGAAACCGGCTCTTGCCGTATTCACTCTTGCCCATAAAATGCACCTGACGCGGATAAATAGCCAACGCCAGCAGCACGATATCACTCCAGTGCCGATGATTGGCCACCGCCACCAGTGCGCCCTCACGCGGCACTTTATCGCGCCCGCTGAATTTCACGCCGAGGATCGCGGAAAGCACGCTGAAAAACATTACTACAAGCTTATATAACATCGTTATCTTATGCCTCCGCCAGTTCCAGCGTTTTTTGCAGTACCTCGTCAATGCTCATACCGGTCGAATCCAGCAGCACTGCATCATCCGCCTGACACAGCGGTGAATTAGCCCGGTGCGAATCACGATAATCACGCTCTGCGATATCCCGGCGCACCTGCTCGATATCAATATCCAGTCCCTTGGCGGCAAACTCACGCCAGCGACGCTCTGCCCGCTCCTCCAGACTGGCCGTCAGGAATATCTTGCAATCAGCATCCGGCAGTACCACCGTGCCGATATCACGCCCATCCAGCACCACGTTGCCACGTGCTGCCAGACGGCGCTGCTGATCCACCAGATAGCTGCGTACACCGGCTGCCGCCGATACCGGCGATGCTGCTGCCGATACCTCGGGCGATCTGATCTCGCGGCTGATATCACGCCCGTCCAGCAGGATGATATTCTCGCCATCCACCACGCGCATATCTATCTCTGCCCCGGCAGCCAGAGCAGTCAGCCCGGCTTCGTCATCCACAGCCACACCCTTTTGCAGCGCCAGCCACGCCACAGCACGATACATCGCCCCGGTATCAATGTATATATAGCCCAGTCTGGCCGCCAGACTTTTGGCAATAGTGCTTTTGCCGGCGCCTGCCGGTCCGTCTATCGCGATTATCTTTTTCATTATGCCCTAATTCCTTCCTCTTGCACAGCTTTCTTATCCCAATCCCTTTATCAGGCTACACTGCACGGTGTGCCATACCTACCGCTACTTCGTTGAGATGCAGCAGGCCGATCTCCATCACCATCGCTACGGTGATATGGTCATGGTAACGGGCAATACCGATCTTGCCGCCGATATTCAGCCCCATTGCTTTGGTCAATATCTGCCCCAGAGCCTCATGCGCCGCACCGGCCACACCGCCTTCTTCGTTGTGGTTGCTGCCGATGACACCCTCACGCTTGGCCGCCACCACAGTACGCTCTATGATCTTGGCAACCGAAGTATTGGCCGAGCCGCCGAAATTCACCGCTGCCACGCGGATACCGCTGTTCATATATTCCTGCTTCAGGCGGGCTTCATCCTCCCGCTCATTAGAAAGCGCCATATAAAGCGCAGCAGCAGCCACCTGTTTGGATTTTATCTCCGGCTGCCCGTTTATTTCCTCATCCCGCATATTACAACACCTGTACCTCTCCCGGCTGATATACGCTGAAAATCTATTGCCCAGCCCATTATTACATCTTTATATTATATTTTTTATTCCGCCAATTTGCAATATCTTTTTGCAATATACGCCGTTCATATACAATAAGCCTCAAAAGGCGATATGCCCCAGACTTTTCCTCTCACCGCAAAGCTCGACCTCACTCAGCAGCAGATCATCCCGAATACCGGCCGACAGCCGCCCCAGACGAAAGCGCACCGGTACGCGATAGGCCGTCACGTCCAGCTCCAGCACATCACCGTCAAAGACGCGCAGTGTCAGCTCATTATCATCAAAAGCACCGGCACGCTGCCCGTTGATCAGCACGTAGGCCTGCGTCAGCTCACTGTAATCCAACAGCTCGATGGTTACGCTGCCATACAGTCCGTTCATAGTCGCGGCGGCAGGCTCCACATCATAAACAACGCCGGACCACGCAGCCACCGTCTGCCCGCGATCCAGCCACAGCCATACCTGGCAGGCCACCATACCGCAGAGCACCAGCATAGTCACCAGCCCCAGCATTACCTCAAATCTTCTGCGGCGGCACAGCAATACCGCCAATTCCTGCTCCGTCTGCTCTGCCACGGTCGGGGAATCATTTGCCCAAGATTGATCTGCTAAAGGTTTATCAGCTATAAAAGATTTATTATTTCTGACAGATTTAGTCATTAAGCATCGCCGCCTTTCGGATATTATCAGTATATCCCAAAGGCGGCAGCTTAATCAGCCGGTATCAGACCCCGGCAGCCGCCAGCCCCGCAGCGTGCCCGCTGCTGAATGCCACCTGCAGATTATAGCCCCCGGTAAATGCGTCGATATCCAGCAATTCACCCACGATAAAAAGCCCCGGCGCCTTCCTCGAGGCAAAAGTCCTGGGCATTACCTCCCGCACATCCACACCGCCGCAGGTCACGATGCCCTCATTCAGCGGGCGTGCACCACTCAGCGGCAGCTCCAGACATTTCAGCAGACGCACGATAGCCTGCCGCTCTTTGCCCTGCAGACTGCTGACCGGGCGATCCCCGGCGATACCGCTCAGCGCCACGAAAGGCTCGATCAGGGATTTCGGCAGCAGCTCCGCCAGCATATTGTGCAAATGACGCCGCGGTGCTTCTGCGATCTCACGCTCCAGCCGTGCCAATAACTGCTCCTCTGATAAAGCAGGCTTCAGATCAATGGCCGCCAGCAGCTCTTCACCCGGATTATCCCGCCAAAACAGCACTGCCTTGCGGGATAAGGAGAGCACCATCGGGCCGGAGATACCAAAATGCGTAAACAGCATCTCGCCAAAAAGCTTGCCCAGACAGTTTTTCCTGCTGATAAGCCCGTTTTTGTATATACCCAGCTCCACGTTTCGCAGCGAAAGCCCGGACAGCGTATGCACCCACGCCGCCGGTGATACCAGCGGCACCAGCGAAGGCAGCGGCTCGATGATATTATGCCCCACAGACCGCGCCAGACGATATCCGTCCCCGGTGCTGCCGGTACCGCGGTACGTAGCGCCGCCGGTCGCCAGGATCACAGCATCTGCCTGCTGCTTCTGCCCGTCAGCCGTCACCACCCCGCAGACTGTACCCTCATTCACCAGCAATTCCGCCGCCACCGCATTATAGACGATATGCACACCGGCAGCCGCCAGCGCCTGCTCCAACGCGATGATAACATCCGCAGCCTTATCCGATACCGGGAAAACACGCTGGCCGCGCTCTACCTTCAACGGCACACCCAGATCTTCAAAAAGCTGCATCACCGCCTGATTATCAAAAGCCGCCAGCGCGCTGTACATAAAGCGACCGTTACCGGTAATATTGCGTATCAGCTCATCCACCGGCGCAGCATTGGTGATGTTGCAGCGACCCTTACCGGTAATAGCCAGCTTGCGCCCGATACGATCGTTTTTTTCCCACAATATCACCTCAGCGCCGGCTTTTGCCGCCGTCAGCGCCGCCAGACACCCCGCAGCGCCGCCGCCGATCACCAAAACAGTGCTCATCGCCATCCTCCTCAAATACCATACTGCTGTATCATAATAATTTCTCACAAAAATTCTCTCCGACAGTGCCGGAGAGAATTTCCGCTCATTTAATTAGACAAACTATTGCTTATCAGAACTCGATACCACGGCGTACCGGCACGCCTTTGGTATAATAATGCTTGATCTCGCGCATCTCGGTCACCAGATCGGCCGCCTCGATGATAGACTCGGGCGCGTTGCGTCCGGTCAGCACCAGCTCGATATTAGGCAGCTTGTTCTGCATCAGTTCCAGTACTTCTTCCTCGGTCACCAGCTCAAAATACAATGCGTTGTTGATCTCATCCAGGATGACCAGATCAACGTCCGGGTTCTGCAGAGCCTCTCTGGCTTTCTCCATACCGGCCTTGGCCTGTGCATAATCAGCCTCAGTGCCCTCGCCTTTTTTCACCCAGCCGGGGTTGCCAAAGGTGTAATGCTCGACACACTCGCCCAGGCGGCGGATGCCCTCATCCTCGGCATAGCGGCCGCTTACCTTCATAAACTGAATAATTACAACGTGCATATTGCAGCCGGCAGCACGCAGTGCCAGACCAAAAGATGCAGTAGTCTTGCCTTTGCCGTTGCCGGTATATACCTGCACCTGTCCCTGCTGCAAACGGGATCTTTTCTGTTCCATAATAATTCACTCCTTTTTCTCAGCCAATGTATGGGATTACATATTTAATATAATCAATATCCTGCTATGGTATTTTTGAGAATAATTCGACGGATTGCAAGTTTAAAAAACTTATGCAAACGAAAAAGAATAAGCTACAAAGAGCAT
>JAFQHB010000166.1 GCA_017398165.1 Bacillota bacterium | reverse complement strand
CGCAGGCTTCGGTTTTTGACCCCGAGCCGTCGGAAGAACAGCAGCTTTTCCGGGATTTTTGCGCCCATACAGGCTGGCGGCTGGTGGCTGCCAATGCCCAGATGCAGATATTCTGTAATGAGGGCGCAGATCCGGTGCCGATCGAGACAGATGCGGTGCTGGAGGTAGAGACTATCCATAAAGCGATGAAGAAGTTCTTCCTGCCGAATTACCTGTTGATGCTGCTGATGGATATACTGGTGCTGGCGCTGTGGGTATGGCGGCTGGGGCAGGATCCGATAGGTGTGTTGAGCAATCAGGCGGAGCTTTTTACCGGGCTTTTCTGGGGGATGGGTATGCTGCTGATGCTGGTGGATGTCGGCGGGTATATGGGCTGGTATCGGCGGGCGCGGGCGGCGGCAGAGCTGGACGGCAGCTTCGTGCCGACGCGGGCATATCGCGGATTCAAGCTGGTATGGCTGGTGTTTTTGCTGGTGGCCTTTATATGTATGCTGGTCAGTGTCGGCTGGCAGATGGCGTGGATAGCGCCGCTGACGATAGCGGTGATATTGGCGATCACCGGGATCGTCGTGGGGATATCGGAGCTGCTGAAGCGGTGCAAGGTACGGGCGAATGTAAACCGCGGTGTGACGATAGTGCTGACGGCTGTTTTGTCGTTTGGTGTGGCAGGAATAGCGCTGATACTGATAGTCAGTGGTATCCATGCCGGGTGGAGCACTAAAGATGCGGCAGGTAATTATGAGGTAGCGGGGCATACTTTTTACATTTATGCGGATGAGCTGCCGCTGACTGTGGAGAATTTGCTGCCGGTGGAGTATGACGGGTATTCTTATGAGTTGCGTTCTTATGAGTCGCTGCTGCTGGGGCGGCATAATGCCTATCAGCGGGGACGTTTGGATGGCCCGGATATGCCGCAGCTGGACTATACTGTGGTAGAGGTGAAGCTGCCGTCTTTGTATGCGTTATGCCGGGAGGAAATGCTGAATGATATAGTCGCGAATTACGGTCTGGCTGAGGGCGACGACCTGTGGCAGAGCTATAATGAGGTGGATGCTGTGCCGTGGGGTGCTGCGGCGGCTTATCAGGTATCTATGGGCACCGGGGAATTGGAGCGGTATCTGCTATGTTATGAGCGGTGCATCGTGGAGATACGGTTTGACTGGCAGGTGACGGAGGAACAGAAAGCTGTGGTGGGAGAAAAGTTTGGCAGTAAATAGTGAAGATGCTAGGGCTGGCTATAGCTATGTAAAGGCAGCTAAGAGCCTGACAAAGGAGTGCGATAGTATGAAAAAATTTGAATATAAAGTCATAACGATTCCTACAAATATACCGCTTGGTACCAGGGGGTATGAAAAGGCAGCGTCTGAATTTGAAGCCCGACTCAATAAGCTGGGTGCCGACGGTTGGGAGCTTGTGCAGCGTATGGACAGCTTCTTTTTCTTCAAAAGAGAGATTGCGGCTTTGTAAATTTTCATTTAACATAAAACAGTACATACAGTACGATGGGGGCAAGGTCACAATATTCCTTGCCTCTTTTTATTTGCCAACAGGTATTCGTGAGCAATCAATAAAAGCCCGGCTATACACGCCAATATTTATCTCGGGCAGGGGCTCAAAAAAAAGTAAAAAAAAGCTTGCCAAGACGGATGATTTTTGTTATAATTGCTCCCGTACTGATGTTTTTCTGGGGCGGATATTTTTCCGTATTTTGCGGACAGACCCCGGTATAAAAGAGGTTGAGAATATGACAGAAAACCGTGAAGCATACATTATTTATGATGATATCCTGCCGGAGGCCATCAAAAAAACTGCGCTGGCCAAGCAGTATTTGGCACGGGGCGAGGCCGCCAGCATCAACGAAGCGGTGCGGATGGCGGATATCAGCCGCAGCGTCTTTTATAAGTATAAGGACGGTATTTTCCCTTTTTATCAGCAGGAAACTTATCGTGTGGTGGCGCTGAGTATCAGGATGGATAACTCACCCGGGCGGCTGATGGCAGTGCTGGCAGTGCTGG
This sequence comes from Bacillota bacterium, assembly GCA_017398165.1. GTDB lineage: Bacteria > Bacillota > Dehalobacteriia > UBA4068 > UBA4997 > Avidehalobacter. Next base: position 540 of record JAFQHB010000166.1, on the reverse strand, counting down.
CGGAGAATCACTGTAATATCCATACGCTGAATCAGGATATGCCGCTGGCGGGTATCGCTGCGGCGACCATCACGATGGAAATATCAGAAAGCGATCTTTCATTGGGCGAGCTGCTGAGCAAATTGCAGGAGCTGCCGGGAATCATCAGTGCCGGATATATCGGCGAGCTGGCCGGGGACAGCGGTAAGAAGCCGGGCGGGCGCAGATAGAGGCGTGCCGGCAATACAAAACAGTTTATAAAAAGTTATTTATAAAATTTGTTGATATAATATAGTTTGAAATGGGGAATGAGACAAAATGAACAAATGCGGAGACAAACAGACCGCTCAGGTAATAAAGGTTGGTTTGATAGGACTGGGTACTGTGGGCGGCGGCACACTGGATGTGCTGGTGAAAAACCGTCAGATCATCGCCGAGCGTGCGGTGAGCATAGAGGTAACCAAAATCTGTAATCTGGATATCGAATATACCGAGCAGCGTATAGCAGAGCTGGGGCTTGCCAATACCACTGCGACCAGGGATTATCACGATCTGCTGAAT
>JAFQHB010000165.1 GCA_017398165.1 Bacillota bacterium | reverse complement strand
GATATCCGGCAGACCTTTGGCGGTTTCCCATTTGGATATGGTTTTATTGCTGACATCGAGCTTCAGGGCCAGATCTTTTTGGGTCATACCATTGGCTTTACGCAGTTTTTTGATAGTCGTGCCAACTACATAATTATTCATAACGCATCTCCTTTCGTTAATATATTAACATTTTTGCCGTGGTGCGGCAACCTGCGCTGCGTGGAGTCTATCAGAGTGTAAAAATATTAAGTAAATTCTGCATATTTAATATGTCGAAAAAACGGTTAAAATGCTTGACAATACAGTGGGTGTAGTATACTATTATATTTAGTATTAAAAACCATATGGGTTATTAGGGAAATTGAGGGGATAATATGGTAAAAATTGCATCTGACAGTTCGACGCTGCTGTCTGTCGCCGAGGGCGCAGACCAGGGTATTACTATTACGCCTTTGCAGGTCAGCATTGGTGATAACAGCTGGCGTGAGATTGAGGAAATGAGCGGCGAGGAATGTCTGCAATATGTTGCCGAAGGTCATTTGCCGGTATCTTCGCAGCCCGCTATCGGCGAGGTCGTGGCAAATTACAATCGCTTCCCGGGAGAGGATATTATCAATATCGCTCTGGCGGACGGTATTTCCGGTACATATAATACAGCCTGTATGGCAAAGGATATGGCGGATGATCCCGAGCGCATCACCGTGTGGAATTCGCAGTCTATCTGCGGCTCGCAGCGTTATATGGCACAGATGGCTGCCAAAATGGCTGCTGCCGGGCATACCAGGGATGAGATCCTGGCAGCATTGGAAGAACGCCGCAAGCACAATGCTTCTTATTTGATATCGGATGATTTTGATTTCCTGCGCCGCGGCGGCAGGCTTTCTCCTCTGGTGGCGTATATCGGCAAAAGCATCAAAATGGCTCCGGCTGTAAAGCTTTCGGATAACGGCCGTCATTTGGATCTATTTACTGTCAAGCGTACCTTTGCCAAGACGGTAGAGGCTATCATCGAGGATATGAAAAAGCGCGGTGCCGACGCCAGTTACAAATTTTACGTCAGCCATGCCGGCGCGCCCAAGCGGGCAGAGCAGGCAGTTGCCGCTTTGCAGCGTGTTTTTGGTATGGATATCTCCCTTGAGGTATTGCATCTGGGGCCGGCGTTTATCGCGCAGGGCGGCCCGGGCTGTGTTTCGCTGCATTTTGTGATGGCATAAAAATTTGGACTGAAAATTTTACCGACCGATATGGCCAGATGACAGTTTCCGGCTATATCGGTCGTTTTTCGTACATATGAGGCAGAATTTTACTGCACATTTTATGAATATTTTTACCAGGTTTTTTCTGCAAAGTGTGTCCGGGAGACTTGATTTATGTCGATAAACCGTGCTATAATTAAACGATTAAACAGCAGGTTATTTTGACAACATAAAGTGACAGGAGTGATTTGCGTGCAAGACCTTTATCTGATTTTGGAAAACGGTCAGGTTTTTGCCGGTAAATCCTTTGGTTGTCAGGGCGAGGCTACCGGTGAATTGGTATTTACCACTTCTATGGTTGGCTATCTGGAAACTCTGACCGATCCGAGCTATTGTGGCCAGATCGTTATTCAGACATTCCCGCTCATTGGCAATTACGGAGTGATCCCGGCTGATTTTGAGAGTGAAAAACCGCACTTGAAAGCTTATATCGTTCGTGAGTGGTGCCAGGAGCCTTCGAATTTCCGTTCGGAAGGTGTTCTTGACACTTTTTTAGTAGATAATAATATCATCGGCCTGTGCGGTGTGGATACCCGTGCGCTTACCCGCATTATTCGTGAGCACGGCGTGATGAATGCCCGTATCACTACCGATCCGCAGGTAACGCCTGAGGTATTGGCGGAGATCAAAAACCATAAGGTTGCTCAGCCGGTGGCGGCAGTAACTGCCAAAGAAACTACCGTATCGGGTGTAGGCAGCCGCAAGGTGGTGCTGTGGGATCTGGGTGCCAAACGCAGCATCAGCACCTATCTGCAGGAGCATAACTGCCAGGTGATCAACGTACCGGCAGCTACTTCCGCCGATGATATTATGGCGCTGCAGCCGGATGGCATTATGCTGTCTAACGGCCCCGGCGACCCGACTGATAATATGGCTGTCGTGGCTGAGCTGCAGAAGTTATTGGCAGCTGGTATCCCGGTATTCGGTGTGAGCCTGGGGCATCAGCTGCTGGCACTGGCCAAAGGTGCTAAGACCTGCAAGCTGCATTACGGTCATCGCGGCTCCAGCCAGCCTGTTAAATATCTGGCCAGCGGTAAAATTTATATCACCAGCCAGAATCAGGGCTATGCTGTGGATGCAGATACACTGCCGGAATGTGCCGAGATTACTTTTGTCAACGCTAACGACGGTGTATGCGAGGGTATCAACTATCTGGATCAGCCGGCATTTTCGGTGCAGTTCTATCCCGAGACTTCCGGTGGGCCGCAGGATACCTCTTTCCTGTATGATAGATTTTTTGAGATGATCGATTTGGCAAAGGAGGGAAAATAAATGCCTCTGAATCCCAGTATTAAAAAGGTTATGGTCATTGGCTCCGGCCCGATCGTTATCGGCCAGGCTGCGGAGTTTGACTATGCGGGTACTCAGGCCTGCCGTGCGTTGAAAGAAGACGGTCTGGAGGTCGTGCTGGTAAACTCCAACCCGGCTACCATTATGACAGACTGTGCCATGGCTGATAAAATATACATCGAGCCGCTGACTTTGCCGGTACTGCGGCGCATTATTAAGAAAGAAAAGCCGGACAGCATCCTGTCCACTCTGGGCGGACAGACCGGTCTGACTCTTTCTATGCAGCTGGCCGAGGAAGGCTTCCTGGCTGCCAATAACGTACAGCTGCTGGGTGCGCGCCCCGATACAATCAAGCGTG
>JAFQHB010000164.1 GCA_017398165.1 Bacillota bacterium | reverse complement strand
GGCAATGAAGAAATGAAGTAACGAAGTAATGAAGAAATGACAGAGGGAGGCGAAAGAGGATGCCGGAGGGTAGAATACCACCCCAGAGTATCAGCGCCGAAAGGGCGGTGCTGGGGGCGTGTCTGCTGAATGAGAATGCTATTTTTAGTGCTATGGAGTTTGTGAATCCGGGGGATTTTTACAAAAAAGAGCATCAGGCGATATTCCAGACAATGCTTGACCTGAATCGCGAGGGTCACGCCTGCGATCTGGTGACGGTATCCGAGCGGCTGGCGCGCGAAGGACAGCTGGAGCTGGTGGGCGGCCCCGTCTATCTGGCGACACTGACCAACGAAGTGCCCAGCGCCGCCAATGCCGAGCATTACAGCCAGCTGGTGGCGGATAAGGCCACACAGCGGCAGCTTATCGCCGCCGCCGAGAAAGTGGTGGAAGAAGGCTATCAGGGGCACAAGGATTCCATCGAGCTGTTGGGCGATGCTGCCGCCGTCATTGATAAGGTCAGTGAGCAAAAGCTCTCCGGCGGTGTGCAGGAGGCCGCGCTGGTAATGGAGCGCGAGTTTAACAAGCTGGATGATATCAAGGTGCATGACGGCATTACCGGCATCCCGACTTTCCGTGATCTGGACAAATATCTCTCCGGTCTGCAAAAGGGCGACCTGATAATTCTGGCGGCACGCCCCGGCTGCGGCAAGACCTCTATGGCGGTAAATATCGCGGCCAGTGCGGCGCTGAAGGATAATAAAAGCTGTGTTGTTTTCAGCCTGGAAATGCCCTCGGGACAGTTGGCGCAGAGAACGCTGTGCAGCTTTGCCCGTATTGACCAGCGCAAATGGCGCGGCGGCACGCTGAACAAGAGCGAGCGTGAGCTGCTGCACGGCGAGCTGCAGAAATTCCGGCAAAAGCATCTGTTTTTTGATGATTCTTCGTCCATCACCATCCCGGAGATGCGTGCCAAATGCCGCCGCATCAAATCCGAGGTGGGTTTGGATCTGGTAGTGGTGGATTATCTGCAGCTGGTGCGCTCGGCCACCCGTGTCGAGAGCCGTCAGCTGGAGATCGCCGAGATCTCGCGCTCGCTGAAGGCACTGGCCAAGGAAATGGATGTGCCGGTGCTGGCGCTCTCGCAGCTTTCGCGTATGTCGGAGCAAAGCAAGGACAGTGCGCCGCTGCTTTCGCATCTACGTGAATCCGGTGCTATCGAGCAGGACGCCGACGTGGTAATTTTCATCAACAACAAGCGATCCTCGGCCGAAGACGGCGATGAGGCTTCGGCTGCCGCCGGGCAGATCGTGGAGGTCATCGTGGCCAAAAACCGTAACGGCCCGACCGGCTCGGATGATCTGCTGTTTTTCAAGCAGTACACCCGTTTTGCCGATATGGTAGAAGATTTTGTCGATGATGACGCGCCGTTTTAGACCAAAAAAATCAGGGGAGGCTGTTGGTTTTGGAATACACAGCTTTATACCGCAAATACCGTCCGTCCAGGCTGGGTGATCTGGTGGGGCAGCAGCACGTGGCCAGGACTTTGCTCAATGCGCTGCAGAGCAAACACGTGGCCCACGCGTATATATTCACCGGCCCCCGCGGCACCGGCAAGACCAGCGCCGCGCTGATTATGAGCCGTGCCGTCAACTGTGAGCATCCCATAGACGGTGAGCCCTGCGGCGAGTGTGCCGCCTGCCGGCGCATTATGGCCGGGGCCTCTATGGACGTACTGGAGATCGATGCTGCCAGTAACCGCGGCATCAACGAGATGCGCGACCTGCGTGACGGGGTGAAGTATCTGCCGGCGCAGGAGAAGCGCAAGGTTTACATCATTGACGAGGTCCACATGCTGACCACCGAGGCTTTTAACGCGCTGCTGAAGACGCTGGAAGAGCCGCCGGAGCACGTGATGTTTATAATGGCCACCACCGAGCCGCACAAAGTGCCGGTAACGATACTTTCGCGCTGTCAGCGGTTTGATTTTCACCGTATCGCCCAGCAGCAGCTTTTTGAGCATCTGCAGAAGCTGGTGTCCCTGGAGGGACGCACGGCGGATGATTCTTCGCTGCGGGTGATCGCGCGGCGGGCCGAGGGCGGCCTGCGTGATGCGGTGAGCCTGCTGGATCAGTGTCTGGTGGCGTCGGACGGCGAGCTTTCGGCGCGGACGGTATCCTCGGTGCTGGGCATCGTGGATGAGAAATTTATGCTGGCGATGGCCGAGGCGATATCGGAGCACGACGGGCTGCGTATTGTGCGCGGTGTGGAGCTGCTGGCGGCAGAGGGTCGCGATATGCGGCTTTTTCTGCAGCAGCTTTTGGAGTTCGTGCGCGAGCAGCTTTTGCAGAATATGAGCGGGCAAAAGACGCTGCTGACCAGACAGCGGGCGATGCAGATGCTGCGTGATCTGGTAGAGGGCGATCAGCGGCTGCGGTTTTCTCTGACGCCGAGGTTGACTTTGGAGTTGGCACTGCTGCAGGCGGCGAGGATGCCGGAGGAGTGATTTTTTCCTGGGACTGCTGTTCGGTAGGTTGATGGCGGAGGAGCGATAGTTTTTTTGGTTGGTTCCACGCTTGCAAGCATCCGTCGACCCACCCACCCGCCCGCAAAATT
>JAFQHB010000163.1 GCA_017398165.1 Bacillota bacterium | reverse complement strand
TTATGACAATGGGACCAATCTGCATTACTCCCGAATTGAAACGACAAGGGTATGGTAAAATCCTGTTGGATTATTCTTTGGAAAAAGCAACAGAACTCGGTTGTGGTGCTCTGTGCATTGAGGGTAATATCAATTTCTATGGACAAAGCGGTTTTACTTTTGCTAAAGATTTTGGTATTCGTTATCACGGTTTGCCCGATGGTGCGGATTCATCATTCTTTCTTTGTAAAGAATTGATTCCTGGATACCTTGATGGTATAACTGGGGAATATAGTTCACCGCAAGGATACTTCGTTAATGAAGATGATGCCGAAGAATTTGATAAAACATTTTCTTACAAAGAGAAACTTAAACTCCCAGGACAGCTTTTTTAACTAAACGAACAAACGGAGCAGTGCGCCTTTTAAGTGCACTGCTCCAGTTTATTCAAAATACAATTTGTCGAACGCCAACCAATATTTTTCAAAAAGATATTGACTCTCACGCTCCGTTATAGTGTATGCTCTCCTTGTGAGGTGATAAAATTGAAAATGCAGATTAAAGAATTTGGCGAATTTACGGGTGTAAGTGTGCGCACACTGCATTATTACGATGAAATAGGATTGTTGACGCCAGCCTTTGTTGACAAGTCTACAGGTTATCGTTTTTACGACGAAAATTCTCTTATTCGTATGCAAGAGATTCTCTTTTACCGTGAACTTGACTTTTCCTTAAAAAGCATCGGTGAGATTTTGTCATCTCCGAATTATGATAAAAACAAGGCACTGAAAGAGCAAAAACACCTTCTCACACTCAAAAAAGAGCGGTTAGAGCGGTTAATCTCTGCCATTGATGGTGCCGTGAAGGGAGAAATTGTTATGAAAGCGTTTGACAACAGCGAGTTTGAAAATCATAAGAGTGAAGCCAAGGAAAAATGGGGCAAAACGGACGCGTACAAGGAACATGCTCAGCGGACAAAGAATTACTCCAAGCAAAAGTGGAATGACCTTGCCGCAGGAATGGACCACATTATGGCTGAGTTTGCCCTCTGCATGAGAAAGGATGAAACGCCTGATTCCGCTGTGGTGCAGAACCTTGTGAAATTGCTACAGAACCATATCACCGATAATTACTATCTTTGTACTCACGAAATTTTAGCAGGTCTCGGTCAGATGTATGTTGCAGATGAGCGTTTTAAGAATAACATCGATAAGCACGCTGATGGTACAGCGGCGTTTATCTGTGAAGCAATAGAAGTCCATTGCCACAAGTAAATTTCTGTTTGACTAACAGCTCAAGGGCGCACTTCTATACACCATTCGGTGTAGTGTGTATGGTGCTGTAACACAATTACATAAATAAAAACCTCCCTATGAAAATTTCATAGGGAGGTTTAATAGTTTTACGGACACCCGCCAAAGTGGGCGTTTTTGCCTGATTGGGTACCGGGGGTCGAGTAGAAAAACTAAGGATAATATGCCGACAGGTGGCACGGCCGTTGTTATTGTGATATAATTGGGTGTATAGGTGAGTGCGCCGCATATGCACTGAAAAAACCTGCCGGTCGGCGGAGTGATAAAAGGGGCGAAACAGGGAAAAATAGCGGCACGGGGTGATGTGTATGGTGCGAATGGATGAGAACAGACGGCGGGGACTGACGCCCTGGCTGGCGGTAATGCTGGTGGATTTTTATATGCTGCCGCTGCTGATGGCGGATATTGATTCGACGCTGCTGGTTTTTACGGTGGTGATGCCGTTGGTATGTGTGGCGGTATCGGCGTGGCACGGTTGGCGTGTTGGGGTGGAGCCGCTGCTGCCGTGGCTGGCGGCGGTATTGTGGGTGCTGTCGGTGCTGGTATATAATGCGGCGGCCTGGGTGTATGCTCCCGTTTATGCGGTATTGGCGCTGGTGGGGAATCTGCTGGGGCGTTGGCCGGGGCGATAAAAATTATTTGTCCGGTGGGTGCATATTTTTGGTAAAAATGGTTGTAATTATAATGATGGGACAAGTTTGGGCAGTGCTGCGCGGCCTGCCGGTTAGGGATGGTGTATTTTTATGAGGATAAAGCTTTCGAATCGCCTGCAGGCGGTGGCCAAATATGTGACGCCGGGCGCCAGAGTGGCGGATATCGGTACCGATCACGGGTATTTGCCGGTGTATCTGGTGGTGAATGATCTCTCGCCGCGGGTGATCGCAACGGATCGCGGCAAGGGGCCGCTGGCGGCGGCCGGGCAGCTGGTATCGCTGCTTTCGCTGGATACGCAGATCGATCTGCGCCTGGGGGATGGTCTGGCAGTGCTGCAGCCGGCAGAGGTGGACGTAGTGTGCATCGCCGGGATGGGCGGTATGGCTATCCGGGATATTCTGGCCGAGGGTATGCCGGTGGCACGCAGCCTGAAGCGGCTGGTGCTGCAGCCCCAGCGCAACGTGCCGGCAGTGCGTAATTTCCTGGTGGAGAACGGATGGCGCATCGTGGCCGAGGATCTGGCCGAGGACGATGGGTTTTATTATGAGATAATCGTGGCCGAGCCGGGTGAGATGGCACTTTCGGAAGAAGAAGCGGAGTTTGGGCCGCTGCTCCTGGCTGAGGGACATCCGCTGCTGGAGGATTTCCTGCTGCTGCGGCAGGCTGATCTGACGCGTCTGCTGGAATCTATGGCGGCGAATAACAGCGAGGAATCGCTGCGGCGGAAAGAACAGCTGCAGGGTGAGATCGCGCGGGTGGCCGAGGTCATCGAGCTGCAGCGGCAGCGGGTCGGAAAATAATCGGTCCAAAATTGCGGTATGAATTTGTGCGCTGTAAATTGGTGCTGTGAATGAGGTGTGCGTATGCTGAAAGTCAGCGATATTGTGGCTGCGGTGGCGGGTATTGCACCGCCGGGGCTGGCTGCGCCTTGGGATAACCCAGGGCTGCTGGTGGGCGAGCCGGATGCGCCGTGCGGGCGTGTGATGGTGGCACTGGATATCACGCTGCCGGTATTGGAGGAAGCGGCTGAGCGAGGCTGCCGGTTGGTAATTTCGCACCATCCGTTTATTTTCCGCGGGCAGAAGAATGTGGTGGCCGGGCGGTATGAGAGTGATCTGATATATTGGCTGGTGCGGCACGATATGGCGGCTATGGCGGCACATACCAACTGGGATAATGCTGAGGGCGGCATCAATTATGCGCTGTGTGAGGCGATGGGGCTGCAGAACGTGCGGCCGCTGCTCTCGCCGGAGCAGGGGGCTGAGATATTGCTGCTGGCGGGTGATCTGGCGGAGAGTCTGGGCGGCGATGAGCTGGCCGGGCTGGTGCGTGAGCGTTTGGGTCTGCCGGTGGTGCGGGCGGCCGGGCTGGTGCGTGGGCGGCAATACCGGAGGATAGCGGTGTGCGGCGGCGCCGGGATGGATTTTTGGCCGCAGGCTGCCGCGGCGGGCTGTGATGCTCTGGTCTCGGCAGATGGCAAGCATCACGAGGGGTTGCAGGCGGCGCACAGTGGCTTTGCGGTGCTGGATGGTACTCACTATGCGACCGAGGTCATCGGTATCCGGCGGCTGGGTGAGCGTCTGGCGGCGGCACTGCCCGGGCTGGAGGTCTGCTATACCGGCGTTGGTGACAGCTGGCAGTTTTATGGGGCTGACGGACGGATGTGAGGTTGCGGCAGTATGATAATAAATAGTAAGTGATAGTGAGGTGTTGGGTATGAAGAAGAAGCTGCTGATCGTTTTGTTGGTGCTTTTGGGTTTGTATCTGACATATTTCTTTGGCATCGGGTTTATGAAAACCGGCTCAGTATATGTGGCCGACTACAGTGTGTCGGAGGATGGCAGCGAGATCACTTTGGATGTCGGGGTATCTGTTTCGGCCGGGTACGTCCGCAAGGCGGATTCCTCAAGCCGGATGGACGGCCGAATGTACGTTGATTTTTACCGGGCGTTTGGCGGCATCAACGGAGATATCGGTGCCAAATCGCGCTTTGTGCTGCCGCTGGATGATGATATCAACGAGATTGTGATATATCGCAACGAGAGCTGTTATGAAGCGTTACTTATTAAAGATGAGGACGGTATCTGGCAGCCGATCAGGCATTGAGCCGTATGACAAACTGAATTGCTGACCGCCGGTTGGTATGGTTTGGGTATAAGTTTATCCGCAAACAGAAAAATCCCCCCAGAGCAGTTGCCTGGCTGCCCCGGGGGGATTTGTGTTGGTTATTTGCGGTTGATCTCCTGCAGTATTTTGGTGAGCTCGTTGAGCTTATCCTGCAGTTGGTCGATCTCCTGCTGGATGGGATCGGGCATCGAGATCTGATCCAGCTCCCAGCTGCGGTGATCGGGCTGGCTGTCCTTGGGCGGGACTATCGCGCCGGGGACGCCGACTACCGTGGCATTGGGGGGGACTTCTTTCAGCACTACGGCGTTGCCGCCGATGCGGGCGTTATCGCCGACCTTGAACGGGCCGAGTATCTTGGCACCGGCACCCACCAGTACGTGATTACCCAGGGTGGGGTGGCGTTTGCCCTTATCCATGCCGGTACCACCCAGAGTGACACCGTGATAGAGATTGCAGTAATCGCCGATCTCGGCAGTCTCGCCGATGACGATGCCCATACCGTGATCAATGAACAGGCATTTGCCGATGACGGCACCGGGGTGGATCTCAATACCTGTGAGGAAACGGCTGAATTGCGAGATAGCGCGTGCCAGTGTACGCATACCGTGTGTGTGCAGCCAGTGCGAGATGCGGTGCCAGCGCACGGCGTGATAGCCGGGATACATAAAGAATACCTGCCAGGGGCCGGTAGCGGCGGGATCCTGCGAGGCTATGTATTTGGCGTCTTCCCAAAAACCCATGATGTGTGTCCTTTCGTGATAAAGTGAATTTTATCAAATGTATTTTTGGAGCTGCTGCCTGTGGATGTGCTTCATTATTATATAGGAAGCCGGCAGGCAGCCTTCCCTGCTGCATTATATGGCGGACGTGCCGTATGGGTGCCGCCGTGTGTGCCAACAGGGGGAAAGATGCTTAAAATTCTGTAATAATACGGTTATTAAGTAATTATAATATCATTGTGCGGCTGAAAAATCAAGAGATTTCTATGGGATGCAGGTAAAATCTGCAAGATAATGAAAAACTGAGCCAGTGGTATTATAAACCATCTATTTTGATGATTAAGGCTGAAAGAGGCAATAAATGATAAAATTTCCAAGTTGCATCGCCGGGAGGAATTGACTATTATATAGGTGTTTCAATTTTAGCACTCAGTTTGCTTGAGTGCTAACAGCCCCTGGGGCTGAGGACAGGGAAAGATCACAAGATAAAATTCATTATACCGAAGAGCTTTAAGGAGGTAACATCATGCACATCAGACCTATTGGTGAACGCGTAGTCATCAAGCCTATGGAGAAGGAAGTGAAGACCCAGAGCGGTATTTTGCTGCCCGACAGCGCACAGGAGAAGCCCATTGAGGGTGAGGTTGTGGCAGTCGGCCCCGGCCGTATGGATGCTAACGGCAACCGTGTACCGCTGGAAGTAAAAGTCGGCGATATGGTAGTTTTTGCCAAATTTGTCGGCACCAATGTCAAGCAGGAAGGCGTTGACTATCTGATCGTCAACGGCGAGCGCGACATTCTCTGCGTTATCGAGTAATCGGCGCGGATAGAAAAGTCCCGGTAAAAGATCGTGACAGAAGATCGAATTTGCAGTAATTTAATCGAGAAAACTGGAGGAATATTAAGAAATGGCTAAACAGATCATTTTCAAAGAAGATGCACGTTATGCTCTGCAGAGAGGCGTTGACGCTCTGGCTGATGCAGTCAAAGTAACCCTCGGACCCAAGGGCAGAAACGTAATTTTGGAGCGTAAATTCGGCTCTCCGCTGATCACCAACGACGGTGTTACCATCGCCAAGGAGATCGAGATGGAGGATGCTACCGAGAATATGGGCGCACAGCTGGTAAAAGAAGTAGCTACCAAGACCAACGATGTTGCCGGTGACGGCACCACCTCGGCTTGCGTACTGGCTCAGGCTATCATCGGCGAGGGCATCAAGAACGTAACTGCCGGTGCTAACCCGATCGCCCTGAAGCGCGGTATTGACAAGGCCGTAGCTGCTACCGTAGAGAGCGTCAAAGAGGCTGCTCTGCAGGTAGAGAGCAAAGAAGCTATCGCACAGATCGCTTCTGTATCCGCTAACGACACTGAGATCGGCGAGCTGATCGCTGACGCTATGGAGAAAGTCGGCAAAGACGGCGTTATCACCGTTGAGGACAGCCAGACTTTCGAGACCTGCTGCGACGTTGTAGAGGGTATGCAGTTTGATCGCGGTTACATCAGCCCCTATATGGTAACCGATACCGATAAAATGGAAGCCGTACTGGACGACCCGCTGATCCTGCTGATCGAGAAGAAGATCGCTACCATCCAGGAAATGCTGCCGGTACTGGAGAGAGTAATGCAGGCCGGCAAGCAGCTGCTGCTGATCGCCGATGATGTTGAGGGCGAGGCTGCTGCTACTCTGATCGTCAACAAAATGCGTGGTACCTTTACCTGCGTAGCTGTCAAGGCTCCCGGCTTTGGCGACCGCAAGAAAGCTATGCTGCAGGATATTGCTATCCTGACCGGCGGTACCATCGTTTCCGAAGAACTGGGTATCAAGCTGGACAATATGACCCTGAATATGCTGGGTCGCGCACGCCAGGTACGCATCACCAAGGACAACACCACCATCGTTGGCGGTATGGGCGACGGCGATGCTATCAACAGCCGTATCAACCAGATCCGCGCTCAGATCGCAGAGACTACCTCTGACTTTGACCGCGAGAAGCTGCAGGAGCGTCTGGCCAAACTGGCAGGCGGTGTTGCTGTTATCCGTGTTGGCGCTGCTACCAAGACCGAACTGAAAGAGAAGAAGCTGCGTATCGAGGACGCTCTGAACGCTACCCGCGCTGCTGTTGAGGAAGGCTACGTTGCCGGCGGTGGCACCGTGCTGATCAAGGCTATTGCCAAGCTGGAAGCTCTGGCTGCTGAGGCTGAGGGCGACGAGAGAACCGGTATGACCATCATCAAGAAGGCTCTGGAAGCTCCCGTAAAACAGATCGCTACCAACGCTGGTCTGGAAGGTGCTGTTATCGTAGAGAAAGTGAAAGAGGCTCCCGCAGGTATCGGCTTCAACGCTGCCAGCGGCAAGTTTGAGGATATGGTAGCTGCCGGTATCGTTGACCCTGTAAAGGTAGTTCGTTCCTCTCTGACCCACGCTGCATCCGTTGCTTCGATGCTGCTGACCACCGAGGCTCTGGTAGCTGACATTCCGCAGGAGAACCCCGGTATGCCTATGATGCCTCCGGGCG
>JAFQHB010000162.1 GCA_017398165.1 Bacillota bacterium | reverse complement strand
CCGCGCTGCGGCCGCAGCGCCCCACTACATCACCCAGGAAAAGCATCCGATAGGTCTTGCTCATACCTCTGCTCCTTGTGCCTGCAATTCTGTCGCTGCTGATGCCTCTGCTTCATCGGCGGTGTCATTTGCCGTATCCGCCGCCAGATAATCCCCGATCAGCCGCAGCAATTCATCCCGCCCGTCACGGTTGATGGATGAAAAAGCGATGATATCCCGCTTGGGCGCCTGCAGAGTCTTGCTGATCAGCGTCAGTTGGCGATCACGCGCACCCTTGCTGATCTTATCCGCCTTGGTGGCAATCAGGCGGCAATTCACACCCGCCGCCTGCAGCCAGGCCCACATCTGCTTATCCAGCGCACTGGGCTCGTGGCGAATATCCACCAGCTGCAAAAAGAGATTGGGGCCCTGATAGCCGTGCATATATTCATCGATCATAAAACGCCAGTTATCGCGCTCGCTCCTGGCCACCTTGGCAAATCCATACCCCGGCAAATCGACAAGATACCAGCGATCATCCACCGCATAAAAATTGATGGTGCGCGTCTTGCCGGGCTGAGAGCTGGTACGCGCCAGATTGCGGCGATTCAGCAGACAGTTGATGAGCGAGCTTTTGCCCACGTTGGAGCGCCCGCAAAAGGTCACCGCCGGCAGTGCGGCCTCGGGATACTGCGAGGCCTTGACAGCCGTCAGCAAATATTGCGCTTTTTTGATTTGCATTATCTATCTACCGCCCCTCAGCGCAGCGCCACCGCCAGCACCTCCTGCAGGTTGCTGACGCAGACGAATTTTACATTGTCACACACGACTTTCGGCATCTCGGCCAGGTCGCGCTTGTTCTCCTTGGGGATGATGACAGTCTTTACCCCGGCACGGTGCGCCGCGATAGCCTTTTCTTTCAGCCCGCCGATAGGCAGCACCCGCCCGCGCAGCGTGATCTCACCCGTCATCGCCACATCGCGCCGCACCGGCCGCCCGCTGAATGCCGAAGCCAGCGCCGTCGCCATAGTAATGCCCGCCGAAGGCCCATCCTTGGGGATAGCGCCCTCCGGCACGTGGATGTGGATATCCAGATTGCTGATATCCTCCGGCACGTTGTATTTCTCCCCGATCGAGCGCAGATAAGTCCACCCGGCCTGCGCGCTCTCTTTCATCACGTCGCCGAGCTGGCCGGTCAGCAGCAGGTTGCCCTTGCCGGGCAGCAGCTGCGCCTCGATAGTCAGCGTATCACCGCCGGCCGCCGTCCAGGCCAGACCATTCACCACGCCCACCTGATCGGTCTTATCCACCATGTCGTAATGATACTCGGGCTCGCCCAGCAGTTCTTTCAGGTTGCGGCAGCTCACACGTACCGTTTCCCACTTGCCGCTCACAATACCTCTGACGGTCTTGCGGCACAGCTTGGCGATACAGCGCTCCAGACTGCGTACACCGGCCTCTCTGGTATAGCTGCGGATGATCTCCAGCATCGCGTTCTGCGATATCGTGATCTGTTTGGCCGTCAGCCCGTGCTCGGCACGCTGGCGGGGCAGCAGATGCCGCACCGCGATCTGGTATTTCTCATCCTCGGTATAGCTGTCCAGCCGCACGATCTCCATTCTGTCCCACAGCGGCTCGGGGATGTTCTGCTCCACATTGGCGGTGGTAATGAACATCACCTGCGAGAGGTCATAGGGCAGCTCCAGATAATGATCGCTGAAAGTATTGTTCTGCGCCGGATCCAGCACCTCCAGCATCGCACTGGCCGGATCTCCGCGGAAGTCGCTGGCCATTTTGTCTATCTCATCCAGCAGGAAAAGCGGATTGCAGCTGGCCGCGTTTTTGATATACTGCATAATGCGCCCCGGCTGCGAGCCGATATACGTCCGCCGGTGGCCGCGGATCTCCGCCTCATCGTGTACGCCACCGAGCGAAAGCCGCACGTAATTGCGGTTCAGCGCTCTGGCGATGGATTTTGCCAGCGAGGTCTTGCCCACACCGGGCGGCCCCACCAGGCAGAGTATCGGCCCTTTGATGCGCGAGCCTGTGACCGTAAATCTTAAAAAAGGAAATAACGAAGTGAAGCTGTTCATACCAAAGACCTTCAAAGGACAGAGATGGAGTTTCGCCTTTTTGGAAGTCACTG
>JAFQHB010000161.1 GCA_017398165.1 Bacillota bacterium | reverse complement strand
TGTGCGGCATTACTGATAACGGCGGTGGAGCTGGTATTCGGTGTGGTATTCAATATCGTGCTGGGCGCGGATGTGTGGGATTATACATCCGTGCCGTATAACTTCTGCGGGCAGATATGCCTGCCGTATTTCCTGATCTGGGTGGGGCTGGCGGCAGTGCTGGTGCGGCTGGTACGCTGGCTGCGGCGGGCTTTTTGACAGGTCGGGTAAAGATGGCGGAAAAATTTTGCGGGTGTTAAGGAAAAATGCTTGACAGCTATCGGGCCTTGTGATATAATGCCAAAGGTAAGTAAAAGCCGGACTCTGCGTAGGCTGTGAGTATGGGGGCTAATGCCCGGAGGTGCTGCGGATGGATAAGCTTGGCAACAGGCTGCTGCTCTTTGACGTATATGGCTCTCTGCTGACGGAAAAACAGCAGCAGACGCTGGATCTGATATATAATGAGGATCTCTCGTTGGGAGAGGTGGCGAATATGCTGAATATCAGCCGTCAGGCCGTGTATGATACCCAGCGTCGCAGTGAGGAGCTGCTGCGGGAGTATGATGAGAAGCTCGGGCTGGTGCGCCGGTATGAGGCAGAAAAACAGATCGTGAGGGATCTGGCGGCTGCCGAGATGGCGGGGGACTGGCAGGCTGTCGCAGGGGCACGGGATGTGCTGAGCGGTATGCTGGCTGATTAGCGGATCGCAGATACTTACTTAATGCTATTGCTCAGAAAGAAGTGAGATAGTGGCAGTTTTTGGCAATCTGGCTGACAGATTACAGGAAACTTTCAAAAAGCTGACTAATAAGGGTAAGCTGACCGAGGCTGATATCAACGAAGCGATGCGCACGGTGCGTATGGCGCTGTTGGAGGCCGACGTAAGCTATAAGGTCGTTAAGGATTTCGTAGCGACAGTAAAGGAGCGGGCGCTCGGTGCAGATATTCTGGAGAGCCTGACACCCGGTCAGCAGGTTATCAAGATAGTCCAGGAAGAGCTGACGACTCTGATGGGCTCGGAACACGCTGAGATCAATATGGCATCCAAGCCGCCTACTATCGTGATGATGGTCGGCCTGCAGGGTACCGGTAAGACTACATCGGTAGCCAAGATCGCCAGCATCTTCAAGAAGAAACATAAACGCCCGCTGTTGGTGGCCGGTGATATTTACCGTCCGGCCGCTATCAAACAGCTGGAAGTCCTCGGTGAGCAGACCGGAATACCGGTATTTTCGCTGGGGGATAAGGTAAGCCCGGTGGAGATCGCCCGCCGCGGTGTAGAACACGCAAAGCAGAATTCGCACGATATGGTGCTGATCGATACGGCAGGCCGACTGCATATCGATGAGACATTGATGCAGGAGCTGAAAGATATCAAGGCTGCCGTCGAGCCGGACGAAATTTTGCTGGTTGTCGACGCGATGGCCGGTCAGGACGCTATCAAGGTAGCGGAGACCTTTAACGGGGAGCTGGGCATTGACGGTCTGGTATTGACCAAGATGGACGGCGATACCAGAGGTGGCGCAGCACTTTCGGCCAAGGCCGTCACCGGCAAGCCGATCAAGTTTGTCGGTATGGGTGAGAAGCTGGATGCGATGGAGCTTTTCTACCCGGATCGTATGGCTTCGCGGATACTCGGTATGGGCGACGTGCTGACGCTGATCGAAAAGGCGCAGGCTAACCTCGACGAGCAGAAGGCCAAGGAGATGGAGGCCAAGATCCGCAGTGCCAATTACACGCTGGATGACTTCCTCGACCAGATGGCGCAGATACGCAAAATGGGTGACATGAAGGAAATGATCTCTATGATACCCGGTATCGGCAAGCAGCTCAAGGATATCGAGATAGACGAGAAAGAAATGGCGCGTATCGAGGCTATCGTGCTTTCGATGACGCCCAGGGAGCGGCAGGATCCCAGCATCATCAACGCTTCGCGCCGCCAGCGTATCGCCAGAGGCAGCGGTACTTCGGTACAGCAGGTCAACAGATTGCTGAAGCAATTTGACGAGATGCGTAAAATGATGAAAAAGCTCAATTCGTCCGGTATGCTGAAAGGCAAGCATCTGCACAAAGACCGCACCAAGAAGAACGGCAAGAAGAAAAGCAGCGGCAGATCGCCGATGCGTCCCGGTGGTATCGGGAATATGTTCTCGAAGTTTTTGGGCGGCAAATAGAGCAGGTTTTTAGTTTCTTAATCAGTTTATAGTTTGTTTCTTAATATATAGCATTTCTTATCCGGGAGGTGATACTAATGGCAACGAAAATTCGTCTGCGCCGCATGGGTGCGAAGAAAGCTCCTTTCTATCGTGTAGTGGTTGCTGATTCCCGCAGCCCTCGTGACGGCCGTTTCATTGAAGAGATCGGTTATTACAACCCCATTTCTGAGCCCACTGAGATCAAAATCGATGAGGAGAAAGCTCTGAAATGGCTGAACACCGGTGCTGAACCCTCTGAGACTGTGAAAAATCTGCTGAAGCAGACCGGTATCTGGGCTAAGCGCTCCAAATAATCCGACCGAACAATAGGGAGACCTGAGATATGAAAGAATTGATCGAACACATCGCCAAATCCCTTGTGACACAGCCCGAGGCTGTGGAGGTGGTCGAGACCAGCGGTGACAATGATACCGTCACTCTGGAGCTGCATACGGCTAAGGAGGACACCGGTAAGGTGATCGGCAAGAAAGGGCGCATCGCCAAGGCTATGCGTACTGTCTTGAAAGCCGCGGCCAGCACAGAAGGCAAAAAAGCCGAATTGGAGATTGTTTAGGCGCTGTCGGTGTCTGGACAATAACAGTATAAACGGGAGAGCCTTCGGCGGTTCTCCCGTTTATTGTTGGCGGTAAATTTATCGCCGGCAGTAAATAGCATAAAGCAGTAAATATCATAAAGCGGTGAATATCACAGAATGGAGATATCTCAATGAGTAAAGATATGAAAAGCGGGCAGATGATCATTGTTGGAGAGATCACCGGTGCGCACGGCATCCGCGGGCAGGTAAAGGTAGAATCCCTGACGGATTACCCGGAGATCCGCTTCGCCACCGGGGCGGAGCTGTATCTGGAGAAGCAGGGGCGTACTGTCAGGGTATTGGCGGCGTCGCAGCACAAGGGGCTGTATCTGCTCTCTCTGGATGGCATTGAGGATCGTGATGCTGCCCAGAATCTGCTGCACACTTATCTGCTGGTGCCGCGTGATACTCTGCCGGAGCTGCCGGAGGGTGAGTATTATCATTTCCAACTGGTCGGACTGCAGGTCTATGAGGGGGATACCCTGCTGGGTGAGCTGACCGAGGTAATGCAGACCGGTGCCAATGACGTTTATATCATCAAGGGCGCACCGGGCAGCAAGCACCCTGAGATACTGCTGCCGGCTCTGAAAAGCTGTGTGCAGCAGGTAGATCTGGCGGCTGGGCGTATGTATGTGAATATTCCGGAGGGTCTGCTGGAATGATGCGTATAGATATACTGACACTCTTCCCGGAGATGTTTGCACCGCTGGAGCACAGTATTGTGGCGCGTGCCGCCAAAAAAGGTCTGGTGGAGCTGAACGTCAAGAATATCCGTGATTATACCGGCCCCAAGCACGGCCTGACCGACGATAAGCTTTATGGCGGCGGTGCCGGTATGGTTATGAAGCCCGAGCCGCTTTTTGAGGCGATCGAAGACCTGCGGCGTACGCCGAATGCGCGGGTGGTCATTACCAGCCCGGCCGGGCGCAAATTTGACCAGCGGGCGGCCGAAGAACTGAGCCGTGCCGAGCAGATCATCTTTATCTGCGGGCATTACGAGGGTATCGACCAGCGGGTAGAGGATGCACTGGCCACCGACGTATATTCGGTGGGGGATTATGTGCTGACCGGCGGCGAGCTGCCGGCGATGATTATGTCGGATGCTGTTATCCGCCTGCTGCCGGGGGCGCTGGGGCACGATGAATCCAGCCAGGAGGAAAGCTTCAGCGAAAACCTGCTGGAATACCCGCAGTACACCCGTCCGCCGGAATTCAACGGGATGAAGGTGCCGGAGGTGCTGCAGGAGGGCAACCACCAGCATATCCGCCGCTGGCGGCGGGAGCAGAGCCTGCGCCGCACGCTGGAGCGCCGGCCCGACCTGTTGAGCAGGGCCTATCTGACGGATGAGGACAAGCAGATACTGGATGATATCCGCGCGGAACGCCCGGAGGGGCCTGGTGTGTGGCTTTCGCTGATCCATTACCCTGTCTATAATAAAAAGCACGAGGTCATCAATACCTCGGTCACTAATCTGGATATTCACGATATCGCCCGCGCTTCGCTGACCTTTGGCCTGCGGGGATATTATCTGGTGCAGCCGGCCGAGGATCAGAAGAAGCTGATAAATACGCTGCTGGAGCATTGGCAGCACGGCTTTGGTGCGCGCTATAACCCAGATCGCCAGAGCGCACTGAATCATATCACGGTTTGTGACAGTATCGCTGCTGCGGTGCGCGGTATTGAGGAGCAGACCGGGCAGAAGCCGCTGTTGATCGCGACCTCGGCCAAGGCACACCCCAAAATGCGGGATTACAGCACTATGCGCCGGATGATCGCTGAGAGTGACCGGCCGTGTCTGCTGCTTTTTGGTACCGGTTGGGGTCTGACTGATGAATTGATGGATACTGTGGATTACGTTTTGCGGCCGGTATATGGCGCCGGGGCGTATAATCATCTTTCGGTGCGCAGTGCGGTTTCCATTGTGCTGGATCGCCTGTTTGGTGAGGGCGGCGCGCACTTTGACGAGAGATTTTAGGGATTGGTATAAAACACTCTGGGTTGGCATCGTTGGATGCTGATTCAGGGTGTTTTTTATCGTTATAGAGAGGGGAATCGCGCTGCCCTAAATTCCTGAATAAAAAGTATAAGCAAGCCGGAAGGTGGCCTGTGGTGGCGCTTCCGGCTTGCTTATTTCAGCCAAGCTTTGAGCCGCAGGTAGGGCAGTAGCGGATGCCATCGCGGCTACCGGCATTGAGGGTAGAGAGATTGATATTGGAACGCTGGCGCGGGATGAAGATCTTATCGCCAGGGTAGATCATATCGGGATTCTGGATATGGGGATTGACCTGCAAAAGCTCTTTCATACTGATATCGAAGCATTTGGCAAGCTGATAGATATTATCGTTTTTCTTGACGACG
>JAFQHB010000160.1 GCA_017398165.1 Bacillota bacterium | reverse complement strand
CGATACCAGCTCGATATCTTTCAGATCTCCGCCGCTGCTGCATCCGCCCAGACATCCCAATAAAAGCAGCAGCACCAGCATACGCACCGGATTACTCATCGTTACCTCCCGCAGGCGGTTTCTGCTCCTTCTGCCGCCACTTACTGCCTACTGTTATATTAGTCGGCCGTCTGCCCAGCCGCCATAAAGGGAAACGCACCACAGTATCACGCAGCTGATAGCCGATCAGCGGGGCGAAAGGAGCAAAATACGGCACCCCAAAGGAAGGCAGCGATACCAAATGCAGCAACAGCAGCAGCGAGCCCAGCAGCAGTCCCCAAAATCCCAGCCACCACGCCAGGAAGATAAAGACAAACCGCAGCAAAGTGGCGGCGTCCGTCAACGCATCCACCACGAACATCGCGATAGCCGTAAAGGCCACGATTATCACCACCGGCGCAGATATCAGACCGGCCTCTACCGCCATACTGCCTATCACCAGACCACCCACTATACTGATGGCCGCACCCACCGGCCGCGGCAGGCGGATCCCGGCCTCGCGTACTACCTCGTACACCAGCGAATAAAAAAATACCGACCAGCCGGAGGATAACGGTGTACTGGCGGCCGATTGCCACATATTCAGCATCAAAGCCGTAGGTATCAGCTCTGGATGATAGCTTGTCACCGCGATATAAAGCGCCGGGGCATACACCGCAACAGCAAAGGCAAAAAAGCGCAGCAGCCGCACCATACCGGCCATATACGGCCGCGAGTAATAATCCTCCGCACTCTGAAAGCTCTCGATGAAGAGCATCGGCACAGTCAGCACAAAGGGCGTGCCATCCACCAGTATCGCCACCCGTCCCTCCAGCAGCTTGGCCGCCACCTTATCCGGCTTTTCGCTGTTGGCAATCGTCGGGAAAGGGGAAAACGGCTCGTCCTCGATCAACTGCTCGATATACCCGCTCTCCAGTATTGCATCGATCTCTATCGCCGTGATACGCCGTCTGGCCTCATCCACCAGTGCCGGATCGGCCAGCCCCCGTATATAAGCCAGACAGATATCGGTATTGGTCTCCGTGCCGGATTTCAGCATCTCAAAGCACAGGCCCGGTGTTTTGATACGCCGCCGCAGCATAGCCATATTGGTCTTCATATTTTCGATAAAACCCTCGCGCGAGCCGCGCACTACGATCTCCGTCTGCGGCTCTCCTACGCCGCGCTGATCAAAGCCCTTGATATCGGTGATGATCCCGCAGGGCGAGCCATCAAACAAAATACCGCAATCCCCCGCGAATATGCTGTTCATAAAATCCCGGTCGTTATCCGCCGTCTGCCAGCCCGGGATATACATACAGCCCTCCGCCAGCTCCTCCGGCGAGGATGCAGTGCTGTCTGCCCGCACCAGCAGCGGCCTCACGATATACTCACTGACGGCATCCTTATCCGTCATACCGTCAAAATACAATACCGCTGCCCGGCCGCCCGGGAAATCTATACGCCGCACCACCAGATCGGCATACTCGCCAACATACCGCTGGATTATCGCAATATTCTTTTCCAGTGATGTACCAAAGAAAATACGTTCCGGCTTTTGCAGCGCCATAATACATACCTCCCCGCAGTATCTATGGATTATTATGGCTATGCCTGCCGCCAACTATACCCAAAATCCCGGCACATCCCCGATACTGCCGCATATAATACATCATATCAGCGATATCAGCTCCGCAGATCAGGAGGTTTGCCCTGCTGACGGCAGCAATTCCGGCAGATAAAATCAATTCTACTTTTAGGAAAAATTTCTCTTGCATTTCTCTCCGGATTATGCTACAATAGTTTTTGTTAAGGCGCCATAGCCAAGTGGTAAGGCAGAGGCCTGCAAAGCCTTTATTCCCCAGTTCAAATCTGGGTGGCGCCTCCACACTTTGCCGGAGTGGCGGAATTGGCAGACGCAACGGACTTAAAATCCGTCGAAGGTAACTTCGTGCCGGTTCAAGTCCGGTCTCCGGCACCAGAAAAGACTTGCAAAGGCAAGTCTTTTTTTCTTTTCCCTATTCCCTTTTAACTTTTCACTATTCATCCAATTCAACCTTTTTGCCCATTGTTGTCTCCATAACAACGGGCTTTTTTATTGGCTGCCTCAGCACTTGCCGCACCTGAAAAAAGAAAGAAAATGAGTATCTTCCCGGCTTCCCACACCGATGAAGATACTCATTTCCTTACCATTATATATTTTTGACCCGGTAAAGCAAAAGCGAGCGCCCTTTACACACGCCCCTGCTTACGCAGAGAAACATACTCATTCAAAGCCTTCACAGCGATGCCGGACATCGGAAGAATAGCGATCATATTAAAAACAGTCATCAAACCGACACCCAGATCACCCAGATCCCATACGAAAGTATAAGTCGCGATACCACCGATGAAAAGCATCACCAGCGCCAGCACCTTATAAGCCGTCTGGGCAGGCCAATTATCCCCGAAGAGAAAAGCAACATTGGAACGGGCGTAATACAAAATGCCCAGGAAAGTCGAGAAACAGAACAACCACAATGTCACCGCGATAAACACCACACCGGCATAGCCGAAATGATAATGCATCGCTGTCTGTAGCAGCTCCATACCGGAAAGTCCGCTTACGACATCGGCCGGTACCAGCAGCATAATCATAGCCGTGCAGGTACAGATAACGATAGTATCGATCAGCACGCCAAAAGCCTGGAAAAGACCTGCCTTGGCCGGATGCGATACATCAGCCGCCGCAGCCGCACAAGGAGCCGAACCCGAACCGGCCTCGTTAGAGAACAATCCCCGCTTGACGCCGTTCATAATTACAGCACCCAGGCCGCCTGCCGCCACCTGGCGGATACCAAAGGCTTCCTCAAAAATACGGGTGAAGACATCCGGCAGCAGAGCGAAATTCTTGATGATAACGAAAACCGCAATACCGAAATACAATGCCGCCATTATCGGGACTATAATATCCAATACCTTGACGGTAGCGTTGCGGCGCAGCACAATAACAGCAGCCAGCACTACCAATACGACAGACGAAACGATCGGCGGTATATCAAAGGCATTATAAAAAGCCGAAGATACCGAATTACTGATGACCTGGCTGACACCGCACCAGCACAACAGGCCGGAAAGCGCGAAAAGTATCGCAATAATGCTGCGTCTGGCCTTCATACCCTTGCCAAAGTAATGCTGGATATAATATGCCGGGCCGCCGCGATACCCACCATACAGCGGATCGGGCTCTTTGTATATCTGCGCCAGCGTCGCCTCCACAAAAGCAGTAGAGGAGCCGATCAGCGCCGTTACCCACATCCAAAAGACCGCACCGGCGCCGCCTGCCGAAACAGCAGCCACCACGCCGACCAGATTGCCCATACCAACGCGCGTCGCCGTGGAGACGATCAGCGCCTGCAGGCCGGATATCGCACCGCGCTCTCTGGCAGATGTTTTCTCCAGCGCAATACGCAGCATATCCGGGAAGAAACGTATCGGTACACACCCGGTACGCACCGAAAAGAAAATACCGGCAGGGATCAGCAGCAGCACCAGCAGCGAAACGCCGATAGATGCCCCACCCGGCAGCGGGATACTGAAAAGATCTCCCCACAGCAAATTATATACGGCATAAATCAACTGCATTCCCTACACCTCTTGACATTTTCTGCATCAAGTATATAATATTTATAAGCATTTGTCTAATTGATAATCTCAATATATACCATCAAAAAATTAAATGCTGCTATTTGACGCCCGATGCATTGACGGAGGTATCATAATGGATCTGCACAGCCTTAATATTTTCATCCAGGTCGCAGAATTAAACAGCTTCACCCGTGCGGGTGAGAAACTCGGTTATTCCCAGCCCACAGTTTCTTTCCAAATCAAGCAATTAGAGCGGCAGCTCGGCATACAGCTTTTTGAGCGCATCGGTCACACCGTCAGCCTTACGGATGCCGGTCGTCAGGCTCTTGCCTACGCCCAGCAGATATGCCACCTCTCTGAGGAGATGTCGCTCAGCGCCAGCCATAATTACGAGCCCAGCGGCGTGATACGTCTGGCGATGGCCAACTCATTGTGCAGCCCGCTGGTAGTCAGCGGTTTCGCCGAATTCCGCCGCACTTACCCCAATATCTCACTCAAGGTCATCACCGCCGGCACCGACGATATGTTTCGTCTGCTGGATCACAACGAGGCCGATATTGTCTGCACGCTGGATAAACACATCTACGACACTACATATATCATCGCCGATGAAGAACGGGTGGGTATCCATTTTGTCTGCTCCGCCCATAATCCCCTGTCCCAAATGACCAGCCCCACCATACAGGATCTGCTGTCGCATCCTTTCATCCTGACTGAGAAAGGTATGAGCTACCGCCGCCTGCTGGATGAATACCTGGCGCGCGATATGATAGATATTCACCCGGTGCTGGAGCTCGGAGACGCCGATCAGATATGCCGCCTGGTGCAGGATAACATCGGTATATCATTCCTGCCGGATTACGTTACCGAGGAGGCAGCAAGAAACGGCACTATCACCCGCCTGCAGGTTCGCGATTTCCAGCCGGAGCTGTGGAAGCAATTCATCTATCACCGCGATAAATGGATGGCTCAGCCCATACAGGCGGTGCTCAATCACTTATGTCAGATACGCCTGATTTAATACCGGGGCTGTATTTCCGCATTTTCGGTGGAGATACAGCCTTTCTCTTATCCCCGGCAAAAGGATATCCGCCCCATCAGGTCGAATTAGTTATGGTCGAATCAATAATGATATTGTCATTTTAGTACGGCCAAAATACTTATTATATTATAATGTCAGAATAATTTTCCGATACAGAAAGGTGGTCATACTTATGAAAACCGTTATTGTCGGCGGTGTTGCCGGCGGTGCCAGTGCAGCAGCCCGCCTGCGCCGTCTGGATGAACAAGCCGAGATCGTCGTTTTTGAGCGTTCTGCTTATGTCTCCTACGCCAACTGCGGCCTGCCCTATTACATCGGCGGCATCATTACCGAGCCCGCAGCACTGACCCTCAAAACACCCGAAAGCTTCTGGGAGCGTTTCCGCATTGCTGTGCACGTGCGCCATGAGGTTACTGCCATCCATCCCGAGCGCAAATGCGTCACCGTACACCGTCTGGATACCGGCGAGATATTTGAAGAAAGCTATGATAAGCTGCTGCTCGCACCCGGTGCCAGACCTGCCCGCCCCAATATGCCCGGCCTTGATCTGGACAGGCTTTTCACCCTGCGTACAGTAGAGGACACCCTGCGTATCCGCCAATTCATAGAACAGGAGCAGCCACGCTCCGTCATACTGGCAGGCGGCGGCTTCATCGGGCTGGAGCTTGCCGAAAACCTGCATCACCTCGGCATCGACGTCACCATCATCCAGCAGACCCAACACCTGCTGGATATCCTCGATCCGGAGATGGCATCCTACATCCACGCCAAAATGCGCCAACAGGGCATCAAGCTGCT
>JAFQHB010000159.1 GCA_017398165.1 Bacillota bacterium | reverse complement strand
CTGCGGCAGAGCAGGTTGCCCCTGCACCGATCGATTTCTCCAAGGTGCAGATCGAGCCGTTGTTTGCCGAGGCTGTGGATTTTGATACCTTCTGCAAGTCGGATTTCCGCGCGGTAAAGGTCAAGGATTGCGTGGCCGTACCCAAGAGCAAGAAGCTGCTGCAGTTTACCCTCGATGACGGCACTGGCACCGACCGGACCATCCTGAGCGGTATCCACGAGTATTACCAGCCCGAGGAGCTGATCGGCAAGACCTGTATCGCTATTGTAAATCTGCCGCCCAGAAAGATGATGGGCATTGAATCCTGCGGTATGCTGATCTCGGCCGTGCATCAGGATGACGGGCAGGAGAGCCTGAACCTGCTGATGGTGGATGAGCGCATCCCGGCAGGCGCCAAGCTGTATTGATTTGTTTGTTGCATTGATCTGGTATAATAAGCCACGCTGCGTTGCTGCAGCGTGGCTTTTCGTTTAATTTGCGGCGAACAAAAAATCAGAAAAATTGTCTGTTGTATTGCTAACAGACGGAAAAAGTCATATAATATAGATGTGTGGATGTGATAAATTTGGAGAGGGGCATTGACTATGCAGAATACCAGTATTACTATCAGGACCGATAAGGAAATCAAAGATCGGGTGAAGAACCTGTATGCGGCATTGGGTATGGATTTGACGACAGCAGTTAATGTTTTTTTCAGGCAGTCCCTGCTGCATAATGGGATGCCGTTTGAAATCACTCTGGATGTGCCCAATTCCACAACATTGGCAGCATTGGCAGAAGGAGATAAAATGATCAATGATCCTGCGGCTCCCCGTTACTCCAGTGTTGAAGCCTTGTTTGAGGATTTGATGAATTAAAATGAAATATACAATCCAGAGAACCTCACAATTCAAGAAAGATTTTAAGCTCGCTCTGAAAAGGAATTGTGATATAAAAAAATTACAGTATGTGATTACTGTTTTGGCAAATGGCGATACGTTGCCGGAATCATACCTGGACCATCCGTTAAGGGGCGATTACAGCGGTTACAGAGAATGTCATGTGGAACCTGATTGGTTGTTGGTCTACAAAATAACCGAGAGTGTTTTGATTTTGACATTATATAGAACAGGCAGTCATAGCGACTTGTTCTGATAATCAAAACAGCATTTATGAATTCTGAAAAGAGCATAGATGCTGTTTTTTTTGCTTGATTTGCGGGTGTTTGGGGCGATATAATTACATAGATAAGGAGGTGCCTGCGATGAGAAACAGACGCAAAGCGGTAGTGGTGCTGCTGGCGGTGCTGCTGGTGGCAGGTGTGGCATATTGGACGTCACCGCGGGTGCTTTTTGATGATGCCGACAGCCTGCAGATATACCGTATTACCGCGGTAGGTGCGGCGGAGGAGAGCCGGGATATTACCGATGCTGTGGATATTGCGGTACTGCAGCAGGGTCTGCAGGGGTTGGACTGCGGCAGAGTGCCGGTATTTATGGAGCATTATGCGCTGGCGGACGTTCGCTATGAGGTCGATGGGCATTATCAGGGTGAGTCCTTTCATATCATCGTCGGGCGGATAAATTACGTTTACGGCGGTGCCGGGCAGGGGTATTATGAGCTGCGTGGGGGCGAGGAGCTGGTGGAGCTGCTCGATAGGCTGACCGGCAGCAGTGAATAATGAATAAAAAAACAAACAATGCGTAAAGCGGAGATATGTCGGTGGTATCTCCGCTTTTTTTTGTGTCAAAGCTTTACCGATGAGGCGGGAATTGATATAATAAAAGGTAATGTGAGCAGTTGTGACAGGAGGTTTGGGATATGAAACAGAATGACCCCGGGAAAGTGATGGTGCTGGATTTCTTCACTGCCGGTATTTGGGCGCTGTGTGCGATTTTTAATATCTGGGGCGGCGATTATGGTCTGGGTGCTGTCAGTATGATACTTTTCACGATATTTACGGCGATGGGTATGGTGAACCGGCAGAGAGCCAAACGATAGTGCCGGAGAGTGTATCGGCAAGTGCATAAATGGACACACAAATGGAGGGATAGTGTATGAAGAAAACAGTGCTTTTGGCGGTGCTGGCACTGTGTATGGCGCTGCTTGGTGGTTGTACGCAGGATGCGGCGGATGATACGGGTGTGCCGCAGAATCCGGGCACGCCGCAGGTCATCGCGGCGCTACAGAGCACCGGCGAGGCGGTAACTGCGGCGTACTATGCTGCGGGATTTGACTGGGAATATGATGCGCTGCCGGTGCTGACGCTGGATGGCCGTCGGGATGTGCTGGATTTGGAGGTCGGTGATGCCTTCGGTGAGGCCGTATCGCTGGGTGAAAATCATTATACCTATACCGGGGACAGCGGTGAGATACTGTGTGAGACTTATGAGCTGACGGCGGATGAAAACGGTACGGTGTCGCTGGGCATCGGCTACCGGGGCAGCGACCGTGACGAGGAAGCTGTGTACTTCCTGCGGGATGAGCAAGGCGGGCAGTATGTTTTTAAGGTCGTCCTGCCGCTGGCGGTAGAGTCTGTCGGTACCGAGGATGAGCTGGTACAGCTTTTTATGCAGCGGGCCGGGCGGCCGGTGCTGGATTGCGTGCTGGCTGATGATGGGGCCTATGATCTGGCCGGTGTGGTGATCTATGAGGATGATGAGTTTTCGCCTCTTTGTGTGGCTTTCGTGGGTTTTGACGGCTATTACAACCGGGTCGGGATACACGCCGGGCTGACGGATGATCTGCCGCTGACGTATCTGGGTAACGCTGTGGTGGAATTTTCGGCGACAGGTGAGGATGATGCCGAGCCCTGCCGGTTTGCAGTGGAATTCTCCCGTGATGGTGATGGGGTGAATTTCCGGGTGGTGGAGGATGAAATATGAAGGTAAAGAACAACTGGTTTGATATGCTGGCGGATGCGCTGTGTCTGGCGCTGCTGGCCGGGGTGACGGTGTGGATCTGGCAGATCTGGGCAGATATACCGCCGCAGGTGCCGACGCATTATAACGCCCTCGGCGAGGCCGATGGCTGGGGCAGCAAAAATATGGTCATCGTTTTCCTGGTGATAAGCTGGCTAATGTATGTGATCATCTCGGCGACAGAGTTCTTCCCCCAGGCGTGGAATACCGGCGTGCAGGTGACGGAGGCAAACCGCGATCGGGTGTATCGCACGCTGAAGTATATGATGAAAACCACCAAACTGCTGACGGTTGCCCTGTTTGTGTTTTTGCTGATGTCTACGGCGCAGACGTGGGATTCATTGGGCGAGTGGTTTTTGTCGGTATTTCTACTGGTGCTGTTCGGCCAGATGGTGTTCTGGATTATCCGGCTGAATAAAGTGAAGTAGGGAACGAAGAGTCGGCTTGCCGTATGGTGTGGTGAGCGTCCTGTATGAAAATGCGGGACGCTTTTTTTGTGCGAAGCCTTTGCAAACAGCGGCGTTGTGTGGTACAATATAATATCAGATTGAAATTAGCATGGGGGAGTAGCATCACCCGATGCGTGGGAGGCAAAATATGCAAAGTCCGGCAGAATATGCTGATATTGCGGAAAACCTCGCCTTGGTGCGGGCGGAGATAGAGCTGGCACGGCTGCGCGGCGCCCACAGTGCTGCGGCGGTGCGGCTGCTGGCAGTATCCAAAACGGTGGAGGCGCCCCGTGTAGCCTGTGCCTGGGGCTGCGGTGTCGATGCGCTGGCCGAGAACAAGGTGCAGGAGCTGCTGGATAAGCAGGGGCAGCTGCCGCCGGAGGCACGCTGGCACTTTATCGGGCATTTGCAGACCAACAAGGTACGGCAGGTTTTTGATAAGGTGGAGCTGATACATTCTCTGGACAGCCTGCGGCTGGCGGCGGAGATCGAGAAACGGGCGGCCGCGGCGGAGCGTGTGGTGCATTGTCTGATCGAGGTCAATGTGGCGGCGGAGGAAAGTAAATTCGGCCTGTCCCCGGCGGAGGTATGGGATATGCTGGTGGAGCTGGCCGGGATGCCGCATATCGCGGTGGACGGGCTGATGACGGTAGCCCCTGACGCCCCGGCGGAGGAAGTCCGCCCGGTGTTCGCCGAATTGCGTAAATTGCGTAACGAAATGCGCGCCAGAGCCGAAAAAAATTCGTTTTCCAACATTTCTATGCAGGAACTTTCAATGGGAATGTCTAATGATTACAGGATAGCTGTTGAAGAAGGCGCAACTATGGTGCGCGTCGGCAGCAGTATCTTTGGCGGCAGGATATACCGGTGATAACACGGTAGGACAGGCCGTGCCGATAATATGGCAATAAGCAAAAACAATAGCTGTGCGAACGGCTGAAACTCAAGGAGGAAACAATAATGTCCGGAGTTTGGAATAAAGTTACCAATATGTTCTTCCCGGAGGAAGAAGAAGAGAATGAAAACCTGAACCAGCAGGAGATGGATACTCTCTCGGCTGCTGCGCCCAAGGACGTATGGCAGGAGAACGACGTGAAGAAAGCGCGCCGCAATCAGATTATGGCTATCCCCGGTAATGCCACGCCCAAGAAGGACAAAGCCTGTGAGATGGTGCTGGTGAAGGCCAAGGCGTATGAAGATCTGGAGAACATAGCCATGAACATCAGAGAGCAGAAAGTCGTTATCGTGAATTTTGAGGAGATCGATAAGGAAACTGCTCAGCGTATGGTGGATTTCCTCTCCGGTGCGGTGTTTGCGCTGGACGGCAAGACCAAGAAAGTCAGCGGCTCGACGTTCCTCTTTAGTTCCAGCCAGGTGGATCTGGCAGGTCAGATTATGGAGTCCGAGGCACAGGCTTTGGGCGGTAATACTGCGAGTGATGCAGCTGCTGCCGGTGGCTTTGGCTTGTGGCGTCGTTAATTACGGCATAAGACAGGAGTAAATATGGTAGCGTATATTTTCAGTTTCGTACATTTCGCCTTTGAGATATATTATATTCTGATTATGGCGAATATTCTGCTTTCGTGGTTTCCTGTGGTGCGGGGTAATGCCATCACTGTGTTTATTTACGAGATGACTGAGCCTTATCTGCGGATATTCCGCCGGATGTTGCCGCCCAGCCCCCGGATGCCGATAGATTTCTCGCCCATTATTGCGATTTTCGTGCTGTATATGCTGGAATCGCTGGTGACGCGGGTACTGATTTTGTTAGTTCTTTAGGCCGGCTGCTGCTTGCCGGCCTTTGGCACGTTATAAATTTGTTGATTTACAGGCTTGATACAGCCTCAGTAAGGAGAAAACGATTATGGATTATGGCAAAACGCTGAATCTGCCCGAAACCGAATTCCCCATGCGCGGTAATCTGCCGCAGCGTGAGCCGGAAACGCTGGAGTTTTGGCAGGAAAAAAATATCTACAACCTGGTGCAGGAGCATAATGCCGGCAAGCCGAAATTCGTGCTGCACGACGGCCCGCCGTATGCCAACGGCAACATTCACACCGGCCACGTGCTGAATAAGGTGCTGAAGGATATTATCGTCAAATACAAGAGTATGGCCGGCTATGATGCACCCTATGTGCCGGGCTGGGATACCCACGGCCTGCCTATTGAGCAGCGCGCCATCAAGGAGCTGGGCATCAACCACCACAGTGAGGATAAGGCAGCTTTCCGCCGCAAGTGCGAGGAGTTCGCGCTGTCTTTTGTCGATACTCAGCGGGAGCAGTTCAAGCGTCTGGGTGTGCGCGGTGATTGGGAGCATCCCTACATCACCTTGCAGAAGGAATTTGAGGCGGAGCAGATCGGCGCTTTTGGCGAGATGGTGAAGAAAGGCTATATCTACAAAGGCAAAAAGCCGGTTTACTGGTGCTCTGAGTGTGAGACCGCACTGGCCGAGGCCGAGGTGGAGTATGCCGACGTCAAGAGCCCCGCTATCTACGTGAAATTCGCGGTGGCTGACGGCAAGGGCCTGCTGGACAGCGACGTTTCTTTCGTGATCTGGACGACTACCCCCTGGACGATACCCGCCAATCTGGCTGTCTGCATCCACGCCGATTATGTGTACGCTGTGGTGCTGATCAACGGCCAGAAGCTGGTAATGGCCAAAGAGCTGGTCGAGACTGTCTGCAAGGATATTGGCGTGGAGAATGCCGAGATTCTGGCGGAATATAAAGGCAGCGAGCTGGAGGGCATTGTTTGCCGCCATCCGCTGTATCAGCGTGATTCTATCGTGATCCTCGGCGATCACGTTACTCTGGATGCCGGCTGCGGCTGCGTACATACCGCACCCGGTCACGGCGTCGAGGACTTTGAGGTAGGAAGCCGCTACGGTCTGGAGATCCTCTCTCCCGTTGATAACAAGGGCTGCTTTACCGCAGAGGCCGGCAAATATGCCGGTATGCACATCAATGAGGGCGGCAAAGAGGTAGTAAAAGACCTGGAAGCCTGCGGTGCGCTGCTGAAGCTGCAGTGGATCAGCCACTCTTATCCGCATTGTTGGCGCTGCAAGCATCCCATCATCTTCCGTGCTACTGAGCAGTGGTTCTGCTCTATCGAGGGCTTCCGCGAGAAAGCACTGGATGAGATCGATAAAGTGCAGTGGATCCCGGCGTGGGGTCACGACCGCATTTACAATATGGTAAAAGACCGCAGCGACTGGTGCATT
Source organism: Bacillota bacterium (assembly GCA_017398165.1). Taxonomy (GTDB): domain Bacteria; phylum Bacillota; class Dehalobacteriia; order UBA4068; family UBA4997; genus Avidehalobacter. The sequence goes on along the minus strand of JAFQHB010000159.1, from coordinate 14,005 downwards.
TCGCGTCAGCGTACCTGGGGTGTGCCTATCCCGATCTTCTATTGCGCCGATTGCGGCAAGGAGATCGTCAACGATCAGACTATCGAGCATATCAAGGGGCTCTTTGCCGAGCACGGCTCGCACGTGTGGTTTGAGAGAACTGCCGACGAGCTGATCCCCGAGGGGCTGACCTGCGAGTGCGGCTGCCATCACTTCCGCAAAGAGACCGACATTATGGACGTATGGTTTGATTCCGGCAGCAGCCATCTGGCAGTGCTGACCCAGCGCCCCGAGCTGACCTGGCCGGCTGACCTGTATCTGGAGGGCTCCGACCAGCATCGCGGCTGGTTCAATTCCTCGCTGAATATCGGTGTGGCCTGCCGCGGCGCAGCCCCCTACAAGGCAGTGCTGACGCACGGCTTCCTGGTGGATGAAAAAGGCCGCAAGATGAGCAAATCTCTGGGTAATGTTGTCGATCCGCTGGATATTATCAACAAAATGGGCGCCGATGTGCTGCGTCTGTGGGTGAGCTCGGCGGATTATCGTTCTGATCTGGCTATCAGCCAGGGTATTCTGAAGCAGGTCAGCGAGACTTACCGCAAGCTGCGTAATACCGCGCGTTTCCTGCTCTCCAACCTGAATGGTTTTGACCCGGCCACGGATGCTCTGCCGTATGCCGAGCTGTGCGAGCTGGATAAATGGATGATGCACCGCCTGCAGGTGCTGATCGACCGTGTAATCACGGCTTATGATAATTATGAATTCCACGTTGTATATCATTCTCTGCATCGTTTCTGCGTAGTGGAGATGAGCAACCTGTATCTGGACGTTACCAAGGATACCCTGTATGCCGAGCTGCCGGAGGACAAGCGCCGCCGCTCTGTACAGACCGTGATGTATCACGTGCTGGACGCTATGCTGCGTATGCTCACCCCCATTCTGGCATTCACATCCGAGGAGATCTACCGCTATATGCCCAAGACCGAGGGCGCACCGGAGAGCGTACAGCTGCTGGATATGCCCAGGGTAAATACCGAGTGGATGGATGAGGCTCTGGACGCCAAGTGGCAGAAGCTGACCGCATATAAAGAGCTGGTGGCCGGCAAGCTGGAGCTGGCGCGCAAGGCCAAGGAGATCGGACATTCTCTGGATGCCTGCGTGACTATCTACGCCGAGGGCGAGGAGCTGGAGCTGCTGCAGACTGTAGAAGGCGAGTTGGCTCACCTCTTTATCGTATCGCAGTGTGTGCTGGTGGCCGGTCTGGACGGCCGTGAGGCCGAGGGCGGCGTGGCTGTCGAGGTGGCTCCTGCGGCCGGGCAGAAGTGCCAGCGCTGCTGGATCTACAGCGAGGAACTGACCGGTGAGCAGCATCAGCACGCAGGTGTATGCCCGCGCTGTGCCGAGGTATTGGCCAAGCTGCCCGAGCTGCCGGAGGCAGAATAAGCTGCCAAACCTGAAATTTACGTGTAAAAAGTTGTGCAAATATATAAATACGGGTTTATATTGAGGAGGAACTTTGGCAATGTTGACTGATTTTACGTTTCCGAGCGAGGAAATGATCGCTTCTTTCGTGGGGAAGAATATTCTGGGGGCTCCCCAGTTCTCCAAGGAAGAGCTGGAGGCTGTGCTGGGTGTAGCCGCTTTTTATGAGAAAGCATTGAAAGAAGGCAAGAGACTGTGGGATATGGACGGCAAGGTGATGGCTGCGCTGTTTTTTGAGCCCTCTACCCGTACCCGCCTTTCCTTTGAGACTGCTATGCACCGACTGGGCGGCCGGGTGATCACGCTGGCGGAATCGCCGGAAAATCAGATCAGCTCGACCTCTAAGGGCGAGACTGTGCACGATACCATCAAAATGGTCGACAACTATGCCGACGTTATCGTTATCCGCAGCCCCCGCACAGGTGACGCCGAGATCGCGGCCAATGCTGCCAGCCATCCGGTAGTCAATGCGGGCGATGGCTTTGGGCAGCATCCCAGCCAGGCGCTGCTGGATATGTATACTATCGTCAAGGAGAAGGGCAACCCCGAGGGGCTGACCGTGGCTATGATCGGCGACCTGAAATACGGCCGCACGGTACATTCTCTGGTTGATTTCCTGAAGTATTACAAATGTCGTCTGGTGATGGCATCGCCGGACGAGCTGAAGATGCCGGAATCTATTGTGCAGAAGATGCTGGATAACGGCGTGGAAGTAAAATTCTGCGCTACTATCGATGAAGCAGTGGCTGAGGCCGACATCATCTATATGACCCGTGTGCAGAAGGAGCGTTTTGCCGATCTGGCCGAGTATGACGCCGTCAAGGATATGTTCCTGATGAACGGTGAGACTTTGCAGCACTTCAAGCCGGGCGCTGTTATTATGCACGCTCTGCCCCGCGTCAACGAGATATCTCTGGATGTGGATGATTATCCGGGTGCGGCGTACTTCCGTCAGGCAGGCAACGGGCTTTTCGTCCGTATGGCGCTGCTGGCACTGACTACCGGCAACGTGCGCGGAGCATTCAAGCCGGAATGGGCACTGTAAGGATTGGACTGTAAGATTTAATTGCTCAAAAGAAAAAACCGGACGGTAGAGTGGTACTCTGCTGTCTGGTTTTTTTTGTGCTGTGCCGGTGGCGCAGACCGGCTGTTGGTTTGGATTGTGAATCAGATGTTTTTGTAGTACAGCAGGTTCTGCAGCAGATCGAGCAGAGCCTTTTGCTCTTTGGGCGGGCGCGATTGCAGCAGTTTGTAGGCTTCTTCGGCTGGGGTGAGGGTCGTATCGACGGCGGACATCGGGGCGAAAAACTGCGCCAGCGTGATATCCAGCCCGCCGCAGAGGCGGGAAAGGCTTTCGATGGTCAGGTTTTTCTCGCCGCGCTCTACCTGGCCGATATAGGTGGTGTGCAGCTCGGCGCGTTCGGCCAGCTTCTCCTGGGTCAGCCCGGCGGCCAGACGCAGTGCCCGCAGGCGGTCGCCGGTATCTTTGCGGATTTTGGACATATTGAGCCCCCTTTGGGTATGTTTCATTGGTATGTTTTATTGTTAGTTCTATACTACAAATATTTCTCGGGGGTTTGAAGATACTGTTGATATTTGTTATGTGATGGTGTATACTATAAATATTATTCACTGTTATGATAAATATTATAGACTGCTGCTAATGGCAGGGCGGCTGTGTGGGGTCGCCCGGTTGTGTGAGTTTGATGCGGCGGGATGACCGGCGGCAGCAGGCAGTGAATAATCGGTCGTTTCGCTGCTTATTATCTGATATTGAGGAGGCCCGGCTTGTCAGGCCTCTTTTAATTTGTTATAATGGGTGCTGAAATATGGGCGGCGGACAGCCCGGGGAGGTCGGATGATATGGCTGATAAGGTATTGGTGGCGATGAGCGGCGGCGTGGACAGCTCGATGACGGCGGCACTGCTGTTGGAGCAGGGCTATGAGTGCATCGGGGCGACGATGCGGCTTTATGATGCGGCGGCCTATGATGGCTGCGGCTCATCGGCCGAGGCCGAGATGGCGCGCAGCGTGGCCGGGCGGCTGGGTATCGCATACCGGACGTATGATTTTTGTGATGAGTTTGCTGCGGCGGTCATTCAGCCTTTTATCAGCGGGTATCTGCAGGGGCAGACGCCCAATCCCTGCGTGCAGTGCAATCGCCTGCTGAAATTCGGGCGGCTTTTTGAGGAAATGGAGCAGCTTGGCTGCCGGTATATCGCCACCGGGCATTACGCGCGGGTGAGCCGCCGGGCGGATGGCCAATACGTGCTGCAAAAGGCAGTGGACCCGGCCAAGGATCAGAGTTACGTGCTGGCTTTCCTGCGGCAGGAGCAGCTGCCGCATATCCTGCTGCCGCTGGGTGGGCTGATGAAGCAGGAGGTGCGGCGTATGGCGGCCGGGCGTGGGCTGGATAATGCCGACCGGGCAGAGAGTCAGGATATCTGCTTTGTGCCGGATAAGGATTATGCCGGGTTCATCGAGCGGGAGAGCGGTGCTGTGCCGCCGGGTGATTTCGTGGATGGCGCGGGGGCTGTGCTGGGGCGGCACCGTGGGCATATCCACTATACTATCGGGCAGCGGCGGGGCATCGGTATCGGCTTTGGCCGGCCGATGTACGTATGCGCCAAGGATGCTGCGGCCAATACCGTGACTCTGGGAGGCGCCGGGGAACTGCTCGGCAGCGGTCTGTTGGCCGGGGAATTCAACTGGGTATCCGGGCGGCCGCCGGTAGGGCGTATCAGCGTCGGGGCGCGGGTGCGCTATCACCAGCAGGAACAGCAGGCCGAGGCTGAGGTGATCGATGGTGGTCTGGTGCGGGTACGTTTTGCCGAGCCGCAATCGGCGATAGCACCGGGGCAGATCGTGGTGCTCTATGACGGTGAGGACGTGCTGGGCGGCGGCATCATCCGCGGGGCTCTGCGGTGAGGGCGCGCTATACTCTGCCGGATATGCTGCGCGGTGTGGCGGTGATATCGATGGTGCTGTATCATACCGCGTGGGATCTGGTGTATATCTTTGGGGTGCGCTGGCCGTGGTTTGGCTCGGCCGGGGCGGATATCTGGCAGGCCAGTATCGCCTGGACGTTTATCCTGCTTTCCGGCTTTTGCTGGGCGCTGGGGCGGCACAGGCTGCGGCGGGCGCTGCTGGTATTGGCGTGTGCGGCGGCGATCAGTGCGGTGACGCTGATATTGATGCCGCAGAATGCCATCAGGTTTGGGATATTGAGTCTGCTGGGCACCGGTATGCTGGTGACGATACCGCTGGACAAAGTCTTTCGCAGGGTATCGCCGTATGTGGGGTTGGTGGTATGCGGGCTGCTCTTTGTATTGACACGGCACGTGAGTGCAGGCTATCTGGGCTGCGGCGAATGGACGCTGGCACTGCCGCAGCAGTGGTATGCCAATGATTTGACGGCTTATCTGGGGCTGCGGTATGCGGGCTTCTTCTCGACGGATTATGTGCCGCTGCTGCCGTGGCTGTTCCTTTACTGGGTGGGCTGTTTTGCGTATCTGATCTGCGTCCGGTGGGATATGATGCGGTATTTATCATCGTTTGCCTGTCCCCCGCTGGAGTGGATAGGGCGGCGGGCACTGCTGATATATATGCTGCATCAGCCGTTGATTTACGGGGCGCTGACGCTGGTTTTTTAGCGGTCGTGCTGTGCGTGCTTCCTGATGCGGCTTTGCCTCATTTGGTTTTTGCCGTGTGTACGCGGGTCGGATACGGCACTGTGCGGCGCGGCAAGTTATATTCACGCATAAGAAAAGGCAGAGGGCATATCGGTGTGGTATGCTCTCTGCCTTTTGGTTTAGCATTGATTCATCGGCATCGGGCGGATGACTCCGCAGGCAATTTTCTCACCGGCGTTGCCGGCTGGCTGGCTGGTGAAGTCATCCGGTTGGCTGTGAATGATGACGGTGCGGCCAATTATCTCATCAATAGTGAAGCGGCAGGTCAGCACGCCCATCAGGGCGTGGCCGTGGCAGCTGAGAAGCGGCGGCAGGTCACCGGCGTGGCGGGGGTGCGGCATATTGGCCGGGTCATAGTGCATACCGCTGTCGGCAAAATTGGTACCGCTGCAATCGCCGCCGGAATGTATGTGCAGGGCAAAAATGCCGGTAGGGTTAGCCTCCGGCAGGCCGAAGATATCGGCCAGCACCATCACGCCCTCCGGGCAGGGGAAGAAGCGAACGCTGCCGTGGATGCTGCTGATACTGTCGCCGCTGATGGCGGCTGCCGCAGCGAGTTCTCCTGTTGGTATCTGCATAAAATATCACCTCGGCCTTAATATATGCGGGCAGGCGGGGCAGGGTGCATATAAAAAGGAGCGCAGCCGTGGTGTATACGGGCTGCGCTCCCTGGGTGGTGCGGATATACTATTTTGTGATTGCTCGTTATTTGTTATTCGTTATTCCGCTCGGCGGCGTCAGCCTCGGCGCGCTCCAGCAGCAAAGACATCTGTTGGGTCATAGCCACGGCGTCGTCAACGTCGCTTTTCAGCGAGAGGGTGGGCTGGGCGGCCTTCTTCTCGGCCGGCTGCTCGGCTGTATCGCCTTTGTCGTTCTTATCCTGTCTGGTCATCACACGGGCGACGTCCATCACCTGATCTTCCGGCTCGAGGTTGATCAGGGTGACGCCCTGGGTCATACGGCCCTGCTCGGAGATATCGCTGCTATTGATGCGGATGATGATGCCGCCTTTGGTAATCAGCATCAGCTCGTCATCGTTTTTCACGTTCATCGCGGTGATCAGTCTGCCGGTCTTATCGTTGCAGCGCAGCGTGTGTACGCCCTTGCCGCCGCGGGTAATACGGCGATAGTTCTCGGTCGTCAGAGCGGTGCGCTTGCCGAAGCCTTTCTCGGATACTACCAGCAGGTGGCTGTTTTCCTCCACCTTGGTGAGGGCTACCACGTGATCGTTGTCATTCAGCGAGATGCCTTTGAGACCGCGGGTGACACGGCCCATCGGGCGCACGTCAGTCTCGGAGAAGCGGATGACCAGACCCTGCTCGGTAGAGAGCATCAGGTCGGAATCGCCGTCGGTGAGCATTACCGCGATCAGGGTATCGTCATCATCCAGCTTGATGGCGCCGATGCCGTTGTTGCGGCTGTTGTACTCGCTGAGGGCGGTTTTCTTGATGATGCCGCCGGCGGTGGCCATAGTCAGGTAGCCGCCCTGCTCAAAGCTCTTGATCGGGATGACGGTACGCAGCTTCTCATTGGCATCCAGCGCCAGCAGGTTGACCAGTGCCGAGCCGCGGGCAGTACGCCCGACCTCGGGTATCTCGTGTACCTTCAGGCGGAAGCAGCGACCGCGATTGGTGAAGATCAGCAGGTAATCGTGTGTGGATGCGATGAACATCTGCTCCACGAAGTCCTCATCGCGGGTAGTCATACCGGTGATACCGCGGCCGCCGCGGCGCTGCTGGCGATAGGTGTTGAGGTTCAGACGCTTGATATAGCCGGCGTGCGATATGGTAATGACCATATCCTCGACAGCGATCAGGTCTTCTTCGTTGACTTCGCCGTTATCGCCGGTGATGGTGGTGCGGCGGGCGTCACCGAATTTGTTTTTCAGCGTGATGAGCTGCTCTTTGATGATGCCCAGCACCATACGCTCGCTGGAGAGTACCTGCTCCAGATAGGCGATCTGCTTGATAAGGTCGGCGTATTCGGCGTCGATCTTGCCGTGCTCCAGACCGGTGAGGGCGCGCAGACGCATCTCCAGAATAGCGGAGGCCTGCTTGTACGAAAGGCCGAAACGCTCCATCAGGGCGGTGCGGGCATCCTCCGGGCTGGCGGCGTTGCGGATGGTAGCCACAACTTCATCGATATAATCCAGCGCGATCTTCAAGCCTTCCAGAATGTGGGCGCGTTCCTGCGCTTTGGCCAGCTCGAAGCGGCTGCGGCGGGTAATAACGGTCTTCTGGTGATCGAGGTAGCACTCCAGGATCTGCTTGAGGGTCAGTGTCTTGGGCTCGCCATTGACGAGTGCCAGCATATTGACGCCAAAGGTATCCTGCATCTGCGTATGCTTGTACAGGCGATTCAGCACTACCTGGGCTACGGCATCGGCTTTCAGCTCGATCACGATACGGATGCCGTCGCGGCTGGTCTCGTCGCGCAGCTCGGTGATGCCTTCGATGGTTTTCTCGCGTACCAGGGTGGCTATTTTCTCGATCAGGCGGGCTTTATTGACCTGATAGGGCAGCTCGGTAACTACGATGCGCTGCTTGCCGCGGGCTGTGACCTCGATATGGGTCTTGGCGCGCATTTTGATGGCGCCGCGCCCGGTCCTGTAGGCGTCCTTGATACCCTGAGTGCCGAGAATGAGCCCGGCAGTGGGGAAATCTGGACCTTTGATATAATGCATCAGCTGTTCGACCTCGATCTCGGGGTTTTCGATCAGGGCGTTGATGCCATCGACCAGCTCGCAGAGATTGTGGGTGGGGATATTGGTGGCCATACCGACTGCGATACCGGATGAGCCGTTGAGCAGCAGGTTGGGCACGGCGGCGGGCAGTACCGAGGGTTCTTTCTCCTCGCCGTCATAGTTGGGCACGAAATCAACGGTGTCCTTATCGATATCGCGCATCATCTCCAGCGCGAATTTGTGCAGACGAGCCTCAGTATAACGCATGGCTGCGGCGCTGTCGCCGTCGATCGAGCCGAAGTTGCCGTGGCCGTCGATCATCGGGTAGCGCATCGAGAAATCCTGTGCCAGACGCACCATCGAATCATAGATGGCGCTATCACCGTGGGGGTGATATTTACCCATAATATCACCGACGGAACGCGCCGATTTTTTGTAGGGCTTATCGGGGGTGACGCCCTGCTCATACATACCGTAGAGGATGCGGCGGTGTACCGGCTTCAGGCCGTCGCGCACATCGGGCAGCGCACGGCCGACAATAACGCTCATCGAATATCTGAGGTATGCTTTACGCATCTCCTGGCTGATCTCGCGCCGGGAGATTGCGCCTTCGTTGTAAATTTCACTCATATTGCAAAACCTGTTCTTTCACTTGGTTTATTGTGGTGTAATATGGTCGGCTGCCGGCAAGACTGCGCCTTGCGGTGATCCTTGCCCCGGGAGCCTCGTATAATTTCGAAGAATTTTTCGGGAAAATCAGATGTCGATATCGTCGACGTATTTGGCGTTGGCCTCGATGAAATTGCGGCGCGGTTCTACCTGATCGCCCATCAGCATGGAGAACGGCTCGTCGGCGTAGATTGCATCATCGATGGTGACCTGGATGAGTGTGCGGTTTTCCGGATTCATAGTGGTCTCCCACAGCTCGTCCTCATTCATCTCACCAAGACCTTTATAGCGCTGGATGGCATAGTTCTCACGCTTTTTATCCAGGAAGAACCTGTCCAGCTGCACATCGTCATAAAGGTAGAAATGCTCTTTGGCATTGTTGCGCTTGGGCTTGACGCCGTAAAGCGGCGGCTGTGCCACGTAAACGTAGCCGTGATTGATGAGCTCGGGCATATAGCGGAAGAAGAATGTCAACAGCAGCGTCATAATATGTGCGCCGTCGACGTCGGCATCGGTCATAATAATGACTTTGTGGTAGCGGGCTTTGCTGATATCAAAATCCTCGCTGATGCCGGTGCCCATAGCGGTGATCATATTTTTGATCTCCTCGCTGCTGAGGATGCGATCCAGACGGGCCTTTTCGACATTCAGGATCTTGCCTCTGAGCGGTAGCACTGCCTGGGTGCGGCGGTCGCGGCCCTGCTTGGCCGAGCCGCCTGCGGAATCACCCTCGACCAGGAAAAGCTCGGAGAAAGCGGGATCCTTGACCGAGCAATCGGCCAGTTTGCCGGGCAGGCTGGTCTTCTCCAGCACGTTTTGCTTGCGGGTCAGCTCGCGGGCTTTGCGGGCGGCCTCTCTGGCACGCGCGGCACGGACGGTCTTATCAATGATCATTTTGGTCTTGGCCGGGTTTTCCTCCAGATAATTGGAGAGTGCTTCGGCCAGGATGCGGTCGGTGATGCCCTTGACCTCGGTATTGCCCAGCTTGGTCTTGGTCTGGCCTTCAAACTGCGGCTCGCGGACCTTGACGCTGATGACGGCGGTCAGGCCTTCGCGCACATCGTCACCCGAGAGCTTGGCATTTTTATCCTTCAGGAAATTGAGCTTTTTGGCAAAATCGTTCATTACACGGGTGAGTGCCGTTTTGAAGCCCATCTCGTGAGTACCGCCCTCGATGGTGCGGATATTGTTGGTGTAGGAGGCGATGTTTTCGGCATAGCCGTCATTGTATTGCAGAGCGATCTCTACCTGCACCAGATCCTGTTCGCCCTGGAAGTACAGTACAGGGTGGATAGTCTCTTTGTTTTTGTTGATATAGGCTACGAAGTCAGCGATGCCGCCCTCGTGGTGCCAGGTGAATTTCTGCCCGCCCTCGCGCTCATCCGCCAGGATGATGGTGACGTTGCTGTTCAGGAAAGAAAGTTCGCGCAGGCGGCCGGCCAGTACCTCGGTGCTGAATTCCAGTGTTTCGAAGATCTGACCGTCGGGCAAAAAGGTAACGCTGGTGCCGGTATGATCGGTCTCGCCGATGACGGTGAGCTCGCTGGTCACTTTGCCGCGGCTGTAATTCTGGGTGTGTATCTTGCCGTCACGGTGGATCTCTACCCTCAGCCATTTCGAGAGGGCATTAACGACCGAAAGGCCGACACCGTGCAGACCGCCGGATACCTTGTAGCCGCCGGCACCGAATTTACCGCCGGCGTGCAGCAGCGTGAGAGCCGCCTCGACAGCGGGCTTGCCCGTCTTGGCGTGGATATCCACCGGGATGCCGCGGCCGTTATCGGTGATGGTGACGCTGCCATCGGGGTGGATGGTAACGGTGATGGTATCGCAGAAACCTGCCAGAGTCTCGTCGATACTGTTATCTACGATCTCATATACCAGATGGTGCAGGCCTTTGCTGCCGGTGGAGCCGATATACATACCGGGGCGGCGGCGTACGCCCTCAAGACCTTCCAGAATCTGGATCTGTTCGGCGTCATAATGCTCGGCATCGGGCTGGGTATCGGCGATTTGTTTGGCGTCGCCTTCGATATCGGCATTGATGGGCTCGTTCATATCATCGGCCATCTGTGCCGGGGCGGATGCTGCTGCCTCCGGTACTGCCTGCTGTCCGAAATCCAGAGTCTGCTCCCTGGTGGGGGAGTCTCCGGCGATGTGCTTATTAGCCAATTTTCAGACCTCCTTGTTATACGAAGATAGTTCAATGTGGAGTTATATGCGGTACCGTCTGCGCGCGGGCGGATGGTGCTTAAATTCGCCGCAAATCGCGATATAGACAGCGTCCGATCGGGCCGGACAGCCCAAATCCCCATTATCTAACTAATTATACCCTATCAGGGTACGAAAAGCAAGTTTTTTATGGTATATTTTGTGTTTTGGGCTGGTAAAACAGTGCGAAGACCTCCATATTTTGTGGATAGGGGGCGGGCTGACCACAAGGCGTAAAAAACGCCCTGCCGAAAACGATGCCGGCAGGGCGTTTGAGTTTGTTATTCGTGTGTTTATTCAGTTGGATGCTCTGCGGCAATATGCTGCAATAATTAGTTTTGCCTGTTATCAATACAGACGGGGCAGGATCTCTTCTGCGTTTTTCATCGCGAAGGAGTGAGCCTCATCCGGGAAAGCGCCGCTTTTGACTTCGCTGACGTATTCGGCCATAGCCTCGGTGATCAGCTTGCCGGCCTCGGCGTATTTCTTGACGAATTTCGGACAGAATTTATCGTACATTCCGGCCATATCATACCAGACGAGTACCTGACCGGTGCAGCCGTTGCCCGCGCCGATGCCGATGGTGGGGACCTCCAGCGCGTCGGTGATCATAGTGGCCAGCGGGGTGGGTACACATTCCATCAGTACCTGTACGGCGCCGGCAGCCTCCAGAGTCTTGGCGGCATCCAGCAGCTTCTGTGCGTCCTCGGCGCTCTTGCCCTGTACAGCGAAATTGCCCATCTGGGCGATCTTCTGCGGGGTCATACCGATGTGTGCCATAACGGGAACGGATGCCTCGGTCAAAGCTTTGATCAGTGCGGCACGCTCGGCACCGCCTTCCAGCTTGACGCCGTCGCAGCCGGTTTCTTTCAGTATACGGATGGCATTTCTGACGCCTTCTTCGATGGATACTTCATAGGAGCCAAAGGGCATATCGGTGATGATGCAGGTATTGGGCGCGCCGCGTTTGACGGCCTTGGTGTGATAGATCATCTCATCCACGGTCACCGGCAGGGTGTTATCCTGCCCCTGGACGACGTTGCCGACCGAATCGCCTACCAGAATGATGTCTACACCGGCTTTTTCGGCCATTGATGCGCTGGCATAATCGTATGCTGTCAGCATTGCGATCTTTTCGCCTTCGGCTTTCATTTTCTGCATTTTCGGCCAGGTTTTTTTCTCTGCCATTTTGGGTAATCCCCCTTGAAATCGTGCCGTCTGCCGGGGCAGACGGTGTATTTTATATGCACTCAGGCATAGTATTCAAGATATATTTTAAGGCTTACAGGCGGCTTAGTCAAGCTGTTTTTGCGAATCTGCGGCGTTTTCGAGCTGGCTGAGGCGTCTTTCGATGATACGCAGGCGTTTGGCCATATTATCCAGATCAGCAGTCAACTCGTCAGCTTTCTTGCGGGTCCTGCCGAGGGCATTATCGAAGGCCGCGAACTCGCTGCGGGCGGCGCTGAGGGTCTGCCATATCTCGCGCTCGCTGGTGGCCAGAGCCATACTGCGGTGGGATACCTGCAGCAGATTGAGCACCGCAGATATCGTGCCGGGGCCGGTGGGGATGACGCGGTATTGCCGCTCCATCGTCTGTATCAGGTCGGCATCGGTGAGGGCGTATTGATAGATGCTCTCGATCGGGATGAAAAGCAGCGCAAAATCGGTGCTGTAGGGCGGGCGGATATATTTGGCGGCAATATCGGCGGCCTCGGCCAGCAGACGGCGGTGCAGGGCACGGGCGGCACTCTGGGCGGCGGCTGTGTCGTTATGCTCCTGTGCCTGCTGCAGACGCTGGAAGTCCTCTACCGGGCATTTGGCGTCTATCGGCAGCCAGAGATAGGTTTGGTCGGGCAGCGGCAGCTTCAGGGCGAATTCCACACGCTCGCTGCTCATCGGATCGACTGCGACATTGGCCTCGTATTGCGCGGGCGAGAGCATCTCGGACAGGATGGCGCCGAGCTGTACCTCTCCCCAGGAGCCGCGCAGCTTGACGTTGCGGAAAAGCCGCTGGAGCTGGTTGACGTTATCGTTGACGGCCTGTATCTGCTGGTGCAGCATCAGGAAGCGGGTGTCGTTATTGGCAGCGTCATTGGCGGAATTACCGGTATTATCAGGAGCATCGGCAGGCGCGGGGGCGGGCGGCGGTGCGGGACGATGTACCGGCCACAGCAGCCGCACGACCACGCCAATCACCAAAATAACTAAAGAGGCGCTAAACGCACCGGTGAGTACTGACGAAAGGGAGAGCGATGCAAGAAGGTTCGTCATTTGGCGTTATCCTCCCCGGGGGTCGTTCCTGCGCTGCCGGTATTCGTCAGCGCATCGGCGAGGCGGGCAAATTCCCCGATGGTGAGGGTCTCGGCGCGGCGGTTGGCCTCGATGCCTGCGGCGGCAAGGGCGGCGGTTATCTGCTCCTTGGGCAGGGCCAGGCCGGATGCCAGCGAATTGAGCAGAGTCTTGCGGCGCTGGCCGAAACCGGCACGGATAACGGCAAAAAGCTGCTGTTCATCTCGTACGGCGGCCGGGGGCTGCTCCAGGCGTTCCAGCACGATGACGGCGGATGCTACCTTGGGTCGGGGGATGAATACGCTGGGCGGCACGATGAAAGCGATGCGGGCGCTGGCACGATATTGCACCGCCAGCGAGAGCGCACCGTAATCCCTGGTGCCGGGTGCGGCCTGCATACGGTCGGCCATTTCTTTCTGCACCATAAAGACCATCCGCCGCCAGCCGTGGTCTTGCTCCAGAAAGCGCATAATTATTGGGGTGGTGATATAATAGGGCAGGTTGGCCACCGCCATAAAGCCGGGTCGGAACCGACCGGACTGCTGCCAGGGGGCGAGCAATCCGGGGATATCGGCGGTGAGTGCATCGGCATGGATGATCTCGATATTATCCTGCTCGGCGAATGTCTCACGCAGGGGGTCGATCAGTGTACGGTCGATCTCTACCGAGACTACCTGACCGGCGGCCTCGCCCAGGGCCTGGGTAAGGCTGCCGAGGCCGGGGCCGATCTCCAGCACCAGATCCTGTTTGTCGCAATCCGCGGCGGCCGCGATGCGCTCGATGATGTGCGGCTCGATGATGAAGTTTTGGCCCAGACTTTTCTTGGCGCTGATGCCGTGTTTGTTCATTATCTCCAGCGTGGTGGAGGGAGTAGCGATTTTTTTGTTCATATGACACCCGTGATTTGAAATAATAAGTAATAGTTTTCTCAGATAAATCTAAGTAGTTTTTCTACCCGCCCCGCTCGTGCAGCGCCGATGCCAGCCCTGTAAGGGCGCAG